>DASRHX010000213.1:0-9370 GCA_035650295.1 Bryobacteraceae bacterium
CTCGGGAGATACGAGGGTGATAGCAGCCTGCAGTGCAGCGATCATCTCTGGACCTGCGTCTGAACCTGCCAGGAAGTGTCGGATGACCCAAGCAGGCGGTTGGCAACGGAATAGAACCGTTGGCACCAACTTCGCGGCCAGTGTGCCGATGCGGCCACAGGGACGGGCGATGAAACTTGATACGAAGACAACGGCCTGAAGATTTCCGACAGCATTTGCCGCCAAAAGAGCAGCTACTGGACCCGAGTAAGATTCCGCGATGACTACATACGGCGCGCTCTCGGGAAGAACGCCTTGTACCTGGTCTGCCAATTGTTCGTAAGTCAGGTACTTATCCTCTGGATAAGTCACGACCTGAACTTCGATGTCCGATGCGCCATGATCATTTATAAATCTGGTGAATGGCCTGAATAGCCTTCCGGTGCCGTCCATGCCCGGCAACAATACGATCACCACCAATTCATTGTCTGCCATTGAGGGAACGGGACTGGCGTTGGATGCACTGCAGCGCTCAGGTCTCAGTTCCCCCTATCGCCCCACGCACTTCCGGCCGATATTCCGTATGTGCTAATCCCTCTCCTGCTTTTCGCGGCGGCAGCTCACACGGTGTCCCGCGATGCCACCCCGCTGCGCGCCGCATGCGATAGTTCGAGCGAAGCCGTTGCCCAGTTGAACCCCGGCGACGCCGTCGCCATTCGTTATGCGCTCTCGAGCGACTCCGGCCCCTGTTACAAGGTTTCGGCTGAGTCAGCCGGCAAACAATTAGAGGGCTGGCTGCCGGCCTCGGCCCTCACGAATCTCGAACAGTTTGAGAAGGACCGCAACTCCGCCACGCAGCTCAACCAGCCCACGCCGGAGGCCGCCACTGCGCCCAAGTCCGCACCCGCGCTCCACCTGCCCATCGGCTCGAATGCCCGCCTCCTCAAAGTTACTCAACTTCTCAACGCCAATCAGCCCGCCGAAGCCCTTACGATCACCGAAGCGATGCTCAAGGAACAAGGTCCTGAACCCGACCTCCTCGCTCTTGCCGGCGTTGCCGCTCAGCGCAGCGATCAGGCCGCGCAGGCGATCCAGTTTTGGGAACAGTCCCTCGCACTTAAGAAGAGTCCGGCCATCGAACGCATGCTGGCTGACGCGCGCCGCGAAGTGGAGTCCGACCAGAGTTCGGAGAAGCTCTACGGCATGCGCTTCGTCTTCCGCTACGATACGCGCGAGGTCACTCCCGAACAGGCGCGCTCGATCGTCCCCATGCTCGATTCCGAATTCAGCCGCCTCTCGGAGATCCTCGGCTGCCGGAGCGACGAGCGCATCGTCGTCGTTGTTCAATCCATCGGCGCCTTCCGCAAGACCACTGGTTCGGCCGAATGGGCCGGCGGCCAGTACGATGGCCGCATCCGCGTTGCGCTCCTCGATGGCGGGCGCATGGGCGAGGACATGCGGCGCGCGTTTGCGCATGAAATCGTCCACGCCTGCATCGCCAACCTTGGCGCTTTCCCCGCATGGCTTCATGAAGGCCTCGCGCAGAAGCTCTCCGGCGAAGTGCCGCCGCCGTCGGATCTCGCCAAGGTCAAACAGATGGCGCGTCAGAATCAGTTGCCTTCGCTCGGCCGTCTCAGCGGAACCTGGTCCCGGCTTAGTCCGCAACACGCCCGCGTAGCCTATGCCGCAGCCTACCTCGCCGCCGACGCATTGCTCACCGCCTATGGTTCCGACAGCGCGCGCAACCTGTTACGGAACGAAAGCACGCTTCCCCAGGTCACAGCCGATCTCGATCGCCGCGTGCGCGAATAACTTCAACGTGCCGAACGGCCTGCAACTGGTAACGCCGCCCGTTGCTTGGAGAGCCGCTCGAGCAGCGCGGTATCGTTGGGGTAGTGGCGGGCGGCCATCGCCGCCGCCTCATCGAGTAAAGGCGCTGCATCTTTCACTCGCCCGTGACGCGACAGGTATCCGGCGTATTGTTCGAGTGTGTGGAGCACTTCCCGGTGTCCCTCGCCCCACATCCGCCGTTCGAGCAGAAGGGCGTCGGAAAGCAGCCGTCCCGCTTCTTCGGCGTTGCCCATCGCCTCGACGGCCACGGCCAGGCGCTCCATTGCCTGCACCGTCAACTCGTGATCGGTCCCGAGCAACCTTTTCCGCAACGCCACGGCTTGGCGCAAATGCGCTTCGGCCATAAACGCGCGGTCCTCCTGCAACAGTACCCTGCCAAGCGCTTCCAGGCTGTCGGCCACGCTCGCGTGCTCATCCCCGTATGCCTTCCGGCGCAAGGCAAGCGATTCCCGCGTCAGGTCCTCGGCCTCGTGCAACACTCCGCGCGATGCCAGTAGCTCTCCCAACTCCGCCTGCACGCCCGCCAGGTCGATATCGTTGCCGCGCACTCGCAACGGCGCCAGCGCCCGCCGCAGCAGTTGTTCGGCCTCGCGCTCCTGGCCGCTGCCGCGCAGTACTCTTGCCAGCGCACGCCGGGCCTCTATAGTCGCATCGGAGTCTTCGCCCAAAGCGCCCGCGCGAATGGTCACCGCGGACCTTAAGTGCTGCTCGGCCTGCGCCCATTCGAGTTGCGCCGCCCGCGCCTGCCCCAGTGACAACATTACCTCGGCTGCTTCCAGGCTCGAAGGGCCGTAATTTTCCTTCTGCAGCGAGAGAGACTGTTCGAGAAGAGGAATCGCCTCCGAGGGAATCGCCAGGTTGCGAAACGCTTCGCCTAGTGTCCACCACACGGTCGCCAGCACGCGTGGCTGTTGCGCGAATCGCGGCCCGGCCTCGCGCGCCGCCTGGCGCACCAGGTCGCGCGCCATTGCAGTCTTACCCCGCATCTCGTTCGGGTAGCTGACCTGGAACATCCGGCCCAGGAACCGCGATACCTGATCGGCCCGCTCCCGCTCGCGCGCCATGAGATCGCGCTCCCGGGCCACGGTACCTGCCAACACCGCCATGCTCAAGCCGAATCCGATGATCGCCACGAACAGCGCCCCCGCCACCGCCGCGGCCATACGATGCCTCATCAAGGATTTCTTGAGCCGGTAGCCGAAATGGTCCGGTGCCGCCAACACGGGCAGCCCCCCGAGATGCCTCTGCACGTCAGCGCCTAGTTGCTCCACGCTTGCGTAGCGGTGTTGCGGGTCTTTCGCCATCGCTTTCCGAACGATCCATTCCAGATCGCCTTCAAGCGCTCCCTGCATCGCCCGGAAGTTCCTCCAGCCGCGCGCCTTCAGCATCTGCTGCCGCTGGACCTCGGTCAGCCCCGGCGTCTGCTTAGGCGACAACCGCTTTTTCATCCGCAGCGGATCGGCCTCGCAAACCTGGCGCTTCAATTCATCCAGGTCCTCCTCATCGGCCTCATACGGCGCGCATCCGGTGAGCATCTCATAGAGGATGACGCCCAGGGAATAGATGTCGCTCGCCGTGCCGATGGCTTGCCCGTTCATCTGTTCCGGGCTGGCATAGTGCGGCGTCATCGAGCGGCCGTAGCCCGCATCGGCTACCTGCTCGGCCAGCGCCCCGGCCATCAGGTCCTTGGCAATGCCGAAGTCCATCAGCTTCACCAAGCCGTGCCGCGACACGAGCACGTTGCTCGGCTTGATGTCGCGATGTACCACCAGAAACCGGTGCGCGTACTGCACCGCTTCGCACACCTGGCGAAAGATCTCCAGGCGTTGCCGGATGTTCAATTCGTTCTGATCGCAGTATTCGTCCAGCGGCAGCGCCCCGGCGACGTACTCCATTACGAAGTACGGCTCGCCCGCATCGGTCACCCCTCCGTCGAACATGCGCGCGATGTTCGGATGGTCCAGCTTGGCCAGAATCTGGCGCTCCACGCGGAAGCGCGTCATCAGATTCTCCGTAGCGAGACCGGACTTGATCAACTTAACGGCGACGCGCTTCTCATACTGCTGATCGACGCGGCTGGCCAGATAGACAGTCCCCATTCCGCCGTGCCCCAGCACCCGTTCCAACTGGTACGGGCCGACACGCATCCCCAACGAGTCACGGCCGCGCAACGATAGCTCGAGCGTCGTCTCCCGCTGCGCCGCTCGACGCACCGTGGGCTGAGGTTCGGCATGCCGGCTGCTATGGGTGGGCATCGATACACTATCGTCTGGAACCCCGCCGGACTAAATCAGGTATTCACCCTACGACTACTGAGGCCGCGCCACTAGCCCCGTCTGCTAACCTCGAACAAGTGCCTGCAAGTTTATATGACCTCGATCCGGGGCCCAATTCCCCCGAGATCATCCGCATGATTGTGGAGATCCCCAAAAACTCCACAAACAAATACGAATACGACGGCAAACTCGGCGTCTTCCGCCTCGACCGCGCTCTCTATTCGCCTATGCACTACCCGGGCGACTACGGCTTCATTCCCGGCACGCTGGCCGAAGACAACGACCCGATGGACGTTCTCGTCCTGGTACAAGAGCCGAGCTTTCCCGGATGCATGATCGAAGTGCGGCCCGTCGGCCTGCTCAACATGACGGATTCGGACGAGCACGACCAGAAGGTCCTCGCCGTGCCCAACCGCAACCCGCGCTACGATCAGATTCACACGATGGACCAGGTGTTCCAGCACGTGCGTCGCGAAATCGAGCACTTCTTCACGATTTATAAGGAGCTGGAAGGCAAGAAGACGCGCATGGATGGTTGGCAGGGGCCGATCGAAGCGCGGCGCGCCATCGTCGACTCGCGTAACCTGTTCCTGGCCGGCAAGGAAGCGAAGAAGGGCGCGGAGTAATCGCGGCTTCCCGAATTGGGCATTAACCTGCTCGAAATCGCTCGGAGGCCATATGTTGCCGTTCAGAAAGATCGTCTTTCCTGTCGATTATTCTTCGCCGTGTCAATCGATCGTTCCCCATGTGCGAGACGCGGTGACGCACTTCGATGCGCAGCTGACGTTGGTCCACGCAAATTTGCCCCAGCCGCTGCTGTATGGCGCGTATGCCTTGGCGAATCTCGTCGTACCGGAGGACTGGTACCCCGCCGAGGAAGCCAGACTCCAGCGATTCGCCGCCGACGCATTTCCCGGCATTGACGTGGTGAGGATCGTGGAGACCGGTGAACCGGGCATGGTGATCCAGGAGGTTGTGCGGCGTCACGGCGCCGATCTTGTGATGATGCCCACGCATGGATTGGGCCCATTGCGCAAACTGCTGCTGGGATCGGTAACGGCGAAAGTGCTTCACGACGTGAGCGCCGCGGTATGGACGGGTGCGAGCGCCGTGTGGGAGGATCATAGCCCGGCAGTGCCCTACCGGAACATACTCTGCGCTGTGGATCAGTCCGAGGAGGCGGTGGCAGTGCTTCGCGCGGCGGCGGCTGTCGCGCGCTCCTACGGCGCGCGCCTGTTTGTTTATCACGCCGCTCAAACACCGCCTCCCAGCGGCGAACTCGACGTCTCCATTTACGGCAAGGAAATTATGGAAAGTGCGCGCATCTGGCTGCGTGAGCTTGTCGCCGGCGAAGGAATCGACGCTCCGCACGCGGTTTCCGACAGACCGGTGGGCGAAGGTGTCCGCGACGAGGCGGTCCGGGTGAAAGCGGATTTGATCGTCCTGGGCCGAGGAAACGCGCAGGGAGCCGTGAGCAGGCTCTGGTCGCACCTTTATGCGGTGATTCGCGAAGCGCCGTGCCCGGTGCTGAGTATTTGATCCGCTCGCCTCCGGAACCCTTACCGCACAGGCGTCCCATAGGGGATCAGCGTCTTAATGCGCTCGGTCTCTTCGAGCCGCTCGATCTTCCAGACTTCGCCGATCTTGACGAGGAACATGTTCTGCACCTCGTTACGGTCGGCGTAGACGTATTCGACGCGCGCCTTTACCTCGCGCTCGGTCAGCTTCTGCGGCTCGTTGATGGCCACGCCTTTGATCGGCGCGTTAGTTCGCTTCAGGTACTCGGCGAACTTGGCCTCACCGTTCTCGGCAAGCGATTGGTCGAGAAGTGTCGTCATCTGGCCCGTGAAGTGGCTCATATAACCCGGCACGTTTCCGTCGCGAGCGGCATCGAGCATGGCGTAGACGGCATCCTGAGGCGATGGCGGAGCTTTTTCGACGGTTGCGGACGTGACGGCTTCACTCACCGATTCCGGCGTCAATCCGCGTTGCTTGGCCACCAGAAATGCCGCGATCGCGGCAATCAAAATGCCCGTGAGCAATTGTGCGTTACGGTTTTGCTTTTGGCTCATCGCCTTTGCGAATGATCGTCAAATCCAGATTGCCCCGGCTGTCGACGATCAGCTTCCTAATGCGGGGCAGGATCTGCTCCATCGTTTCGGCATAGAGGCGCCGGCCGTTCACGTCGGCTGCACGGCCATATTCGGCGGCCACTTGCGTGAACCGTGAGGCATCGCCTTCGGCCTCGTTGACCTTTCTGAGCTTGTAGGCTTGGGCGGCTTCGAGCATTTGCTGCGCCTCGCCGCGCGCCTTGGGGATTACGTCGTTTGCATAGCCCTGCGATTCGTTCACGATGCGCACCGAATCGGCGCGCGCGCTGGCCACATCGCGGAAGGCGTCGGCGGCTTCGGGCGGCGGCGACGCGCTTTCGATATTGACGCTCGCCAGCTGTACGCCGGCGGAGTAATCGTTGAGCACCTTCTGCGCTCCGGCTCGCACTTCTTCCTGGATCGCGGCCTTTTCGGTGGTGAGCACCGAATCCACCGTGCGCTGCGCAATGCGCCGCGCCAGTTCGCTTTCGACGGCCGCGCCGGTGAGTTGCGCGACGTCGGCGCTGCGGAACAGATAATCGGCGGGCATGGCGACGGAGTATTGGGTGACCACGCGTAGATGAAGGATGTTCTGATCGCCCGTGAGGAACTGCGACGCGAGCGGCTGCAGGCGGCCGAGCACGGTGTCGGGCGCGTCGCCGCCGATGATTCGCCGCTGCAGCTGGCGGACCTTGAGTTTTGTAACGGAATCGATGGGCCAGGGCAGCGCGTAGTGAATTCCCGGCATGACGCGCGGCTCGACGACCGCGCCGAAGCGCGTTACGACGGCCTGCTGATCGGCGCCGACGATAAAGAGGCCGCTGAGAAGCCAGAGAGCTGCAAGGCCCAGCAGGGCACGCCGGCTGTCGAGGTTGCGAATCGGGCCGAGGTTGATACTCGGCAGCAACGGCCCGCCGAAGGTTTCGAGCCGCGCGTGGCTATGGCTGTGACCATGCGAATGGCTGTGCGAGTGCGAATGACCCTTCGGCTTGGCGTGCTCGATCACTGCGCCGATTCCCCTCGCATCAATACCTTGAGCAGTTCGGAGTCGGAGCTGAGAATAGCCGTGGTTTTATCGTCGAAGATCTTCTTGTAGCTTTCGAGCGTGCGCAGGAGCTTGTAAAAGCGCGGATTCTTCGAGTAAGCCTGCGAGTAAACGCGCGTGGCCTCGGCGTCACCTTCGCCCTTGGTTTTTTCGGCTTCTTTGTAGGCCACCGAGACGATCTCGTCGCGCTGGCGGTCGGCGTCGGCGCGAATGCTGAGCGCCTGTTCCTCGCCTTCGGCGCGATACTGGCGGGCGATGCGCTCGCGTTCGGCTCTCATGCGCGCATAGACGCTCTGCTTGTTCTGCTCGGGCAGGTTGATTCGCTTGATGCGCACGTCCACGACGCGGATGCCGTACTCGGCGAGCGCGCTACGCCCGGTGAGCGCCGCCAATTGATCGAGCATCTGCCCAGCCTTCACCTGTTGCGGGTTGGGCGAAATAATCGCTTCCAGATCGTGCGTGCCGAGGGCCGCGCTCAAGCCGCTCCACACAATGTCATGCAGACGCATCTCGGCGGCCACTGGATCGCCGACCGTTTCGACGAAGCGCTTGGGATCGTCAATACGCCAGGCCACGTAGCTTTCGATCACAAGGTTCTTTTTGTCGCGCGTGAGGAACTCGCTCGGCCGCGGGTTGTACACGCGTAGACGGCGGTCGAAGAATGTTGAACTTTGGAAGAACCATTTCGCGTGGAGCCCGGCATCGGTGACGGTGTACATCGGCTTGCCGAACTGCGTGATGAGCACAAACTCGGTCTCGCGCACGGCATAGAACGTTTGCCACAGCAACAGGAGCGCGAGCACCATGCCCGCCGCCGGCACATACTTCTGGTAGCGTTCGGGAATCATCACTTCTCCTCTTCCGTCGGAATGCTGACGGGTTGGTTGGACACTATGGCCGCGGGCGCGCTCGCAAGGTCCATTCCGTCTTCGATAAGCGTCAAATGGCGGCGGCCCTTTGAGGAATCGACAATCATCTTTTTCTTCCCGGGCAGGATCTGCTCCATCGTTTCCAGATAGAGCCGTGTTTCCGTGGTGCCCGGAGAGGCGCGGAAGGCCGACTCGAATTGAGTGAACCGGCTGGCATCGCCGGCGGCGCGCGACTTCTTGCTGACCGAATAGCCCTGCGCCGTTTTGATGTTTGCCGCGGCGCGGCCTCGGGCCAGGGCGACCTGTTCGTTGCGGTAACCTTCGGCTTCGTTGATCAGCCGGTTCTTCTCTTCGTACGCGCCCGAGACGTCGCGGAATGCATCGACGACCTCGACGGACGGATGCACGTCGAGCAGCTTCATTTGCAGAACTTCAACGCCCGTCTGGTAGCGCGTGAGGCGCTCCTGCAACTCTTTCTTCGCACGATCTTCAATGGCACGGCGGCTTACGGTGAGCGCCTCATCCAAAGGAGACGAGGCGATGACGCCTTGCAGGATGCTTTCCGATGCGGTGCGCACAACGGCCTCGCCATCGAGGTGGCGAAAGAGGAAGTCTTCGGGTTTCGCGAGGCGGTAGTGAACCACCGCCGTCAACTCAGTCATGTTCTGGTCGCCGGAGAGCATGAGCGCTTCTTCGGGACGGCGCTGGAAGCGGCCGGCGCGGTGCTGCACGTTCCACTCATAAGCGGCTGGTTCGAACTCTTGTGCAACACCAGCCACCGAGCGGAAGCCGATTTCGACGACGCGCACGCGGCGGGCTTCGAAGCGCGTCAGCGTCTCAACGGGCCACGGTAGTTTGTAGTGAAGCCCTGGTTCGGTGTGCGGGAGAATTTTCCTGCCAAAGCGCTCAATGACCCCGACCTCATTCGGCCTGAGAATGTAGAAGCCGTTCAGCAGGATGAGGACGCCGAGACCAATCGCCGCGGGCTTATAGAAACGCTGGCGATGTTCGAGCAGATAGAGGAACCAGGCTTTCGGTTCCAGCCGTGAGATCCACAACTTGATGCGGTAGCCGAGCAACCGCGCCCAGCCCGACTGTGCGAACTCGGCGAAACGCCGGCGCAGCTTGCCCACGCCCCGGTCCTCCACTTCCAGCAGGCGTAGGGCGTTGAGCATCACCAGGAAGGAAGCGATCTGATGCGTGAACGCGGCGCCAAGCGGTCCCATGCGACCGGTGGAAGCGAGGAAGATGGCTAATGCG
>DASRHX010000214.1:0-4006 GCA_035650295.1 Bryobacteraceae bacterium
CCGACGGGTCCGCTGAATAATCTCACCTACAACGCCGGCGGGGCGTACGACTTCCAGCGCTACGACGCTAAGGTCGACCACCAATTCAGCATCAACCACAAGCTCTTTGGCCGCTACTCGCAGGTCCGCCACCGCAGCGCCGAGCGCCCAACTCGCGAGGTCAGCGACATACTTTACAGCAGCGTCTATGTGAGGCCACTCGACCAACGCAACGTCGTCATCTCCGACACCTACACATTCAGCCCGACGATGATCAACGAGGCCCGGCTTGGCTTCAACCGGCGCGCGGGAACCGCGAGCCCCATCAGCTACGGCCAGGACTGGGCAGCAAAGCTTGGCATCCCAGGTGTTTCACCGGAAACTTTTCCGGACTTTCAAAACCCCAGCGGTGCGCGGCTATACAACATGGGGCCGGGCGGCTATTCGAAAGACATCGCTGAGGATTTCACGCTGCAGGAGAACCTGACGAAGGTTGCCGGACGGCACACGCTGAAGTTTGGCTACGAGTTGATGCGCACCCGCTATAATTCGCTCACGTCGACACTGCCCTCCGGGCAATATCGCATGGCGGGGACGGAACTGCCGTTCGTGAACAACACGGGCAATCCCTTCGCGAGCTTCCTCCTCGGCACGGTTGGCCAGGGCGTCTTCCAGCAGGCAAAGGCGACGTGGCTGCCGCGTTGGTGGTCACACTCCTGGTATGGCCAAACCACGTGGCGTCCAAAGCGGAACATGACGCTCGAACTGGGCCTCCGGTGGAGCTATGAATCACCGTTTTCGACGAAGTACGGCCAGCAGTCCCAGTTCGACCCAAATGCCACCGACCCGCTCACGGGCCGCCGCGGTGCGATTGTTCACGGTAAAGGACTGCTCGCCAAGCGTGACCTGAACAACTTCCAGCCGCGCTTCGGCCTCGCTTGGAACTTCAATCCCAAGGTAGTCTTCCGCTCCAGCTTTGGCATGTACTCGGTGGACCTGTTCACCAACGGTGCGGGCCAAAATTTTGAAGAGTACATTGCCACGGCAAACGTGCAGTCCGTGCCCGGCGATCCTCGCCATGCCTTTCTGCTTTCACAAGGGCCCGGCGCCATCTCGTTCCCGGCGGCCGCGGACGGCAGCGTGCCGTTCCAGGGCACGAATTACGGTCAACGGAATATTTCCTGGTATGACCCCAACATGCGGCTCCCATATGTCGCCATGTGGTCGGCCGGATTCCAAGTGCAACTCACTGGGAGCTGGCTGATGGACGCGCAGTATCAGGGCTCCTCGGGTGTCGGGCTACTCAACAATTGGGACATGAACGCTGTGCCGCTTGACATTTCGACGAATCCGGCCACATTGTTGCAGGTTTTCAGCGCCAGTCAGAACTATAAGCCCTTTACCCAGTTCGGCCAGATTCAGCACTACGCCAACTACGGACACAATTCGCACCACAGCGGCACGCTGCGTTTCGAGCGCCGCTACGCGCAAGGCATGACCTTAAACGCTTTCTACCAATTGGGTAAGACGCTGAATGATGGCGACGACGATGGCGGCCGCAATGGCATTACCTTCTATAACCGAAACCTCGAAAAGGCGCGCGCCAGCTACGATATCCGCCACCGTTTCGTCAGCGTCTTCACCTACGAGCTGCCAGTCGGAAAGGGCCGTAAGTTCATGAATGGCGGCGGTATCAAGAACTACTTCTTTGGCAACTGGGACTTTGCCTGGACGCAGACTTTCCAGAGCGGACCTCCGGTGAACATCACCGCTGCTGGCGGCCCACGATACCTGCCGGGCCAAGTACGGCCCATCGCGCTGCTGCCCGCTGAAGAGATGTACTCCAACAGAGGTAGTTACGAAGTGGGCAACCGCTTCCCGCTTGCCGAGCAAAACAGATATTTCAACACCGCCGCATTTGGCTACGCGTCGGAGTTTTCGGCGGCCGGCATGATCGGCCGCAACATCGTCGAATCTCCTGGCCTCCAGTGGACGCAGCTCTCGCTCTCCAAGACGATTCCGATTAAGGAACGCTTCCGCTTCAGCATCCGTTGGGATCTGAATAATCCGACCAAGCAGCCGCAGTTGGCGGATCCGGGCGCGACCTACAACACAAACTCGCTCGGCCAGTTCGGCCGCTTCAGCGGCATCGGCCGCGGCAGCTTCTCCGACATCGGCACGGCGCGCATGCACCACATCGTTGTCGGCCGCTTCGAGTGGTAACTCGTGTAACGTCTGCCGCATTGCGGCGATATAATATTTCACGAAACGACTGTTGAAGAGGAGTTACCCTTCATGCGCCGACTTGTCTGCTCCGTCGCGGCTGTTGCGCTTGCCACCGCGCTCGGAATAGCGGCCACCAACATCTCCGAGGAGAAGTACACGCAAACGGAGCGCCGCCACTGGGCGTTCCAGCCGCGCTCGCAGCCGGAGATTCCCGTTTTCAAAGCCGCTGCCGACAAGGCGTGGGTGAAGAATCCAATCGATGCGTTCATCCTCAACCGCCTGAAGCAGGCAGGCCTTTCTCACGCCCCACTGGCGAATAGACAGGCCCTTATCCGGCGCGTCTACTACGACCTCACCGGTCTGCCGCCCACTCCGGCCGAAGTGGCGGCTTTTGTTGCGGACAAGCATCCCGATGCCTACGAAAAGTTGGTCGACAAACTCCTCGCTTCTCCCCACTATGGCGAGCGTTGGGGCCAGCACTGGCTCGATGTCGTCCGTTTCGCCGAAACGGACGGGTTTGAATATGACACGCACCGTCCGGACGCCTGGCGCTTTCGCGACTATGTCGTGAAGTCATTGAACGCCGACAAGCCCTACGACCAGTTCCTTCGCGAACAGCTCGCCGGCGACGAGATGGATCCGAGCAATCACGAATACGTGATCGCTTCCGGATTTCAACGGCTGGCCTCGCTGCGTAAGAACGCGGGCAACCAGGAAGTCGCCAGCTCGCGCAACGAAGTTCTCACGGAGATGACGAACATCGTTGGCTCGGCCGTGCTTGGTGTCACTCTCGGCTGCGCCCGCTGCCACGATCACAAGTTCGACCCCTTCCGCCAGAAGGATTACTACCGCATGCAGGCATTTTTCGCGCCCGTTCACGAGAACGATTTCATCACTGCCAGCGCGGAAGAGAAACAGGCTTGGGAGGCCAAGAACAAAGCGCTCGACGAAGAGATCAAGAAGTTGCGCGCGGAGATGAAAGGTCTCAAGGGTGAAGAACGCGGGCGGATGCTGCAGAAGATCCGCGATACCGAGGTGCTGAAGCCCGGTCCTTTGCCCGGTCTCTATGGCGTGAAGAACGACATGGAGAAGCGCTCACCCGTTCACCTGCTCGCGCGCGGTGACTATCAGAACAAGGGCGAGGCGGTGGGCATGCGCACGCTCGGTGTGCTGCTCCCCGACGGTGCACCAGAACTCGATCCGAACACGGCCCAGCCCCGCACCGAACTTGCCAAGTGGGTCACCAGCCCGGACAATCCGCTCCCGGCCCGCGTGATGGCCAATCGGCTATGGGCCTATCATTTTGGGCGCGGCATCGTCGCCACGCCGAATGATTTCGGCCGCATGGGCGCGCGTCCCAAACACCGCGAACTGCTGGACTGGCTCGCTAACCAGCTTATCGACGGCGGGTGGAAACTGAAGCCGCTGCACAAGACCATCATGATGAGCAGCACCTACCGGCAGGCGTCCACGTCGCCCGCTTCGGCGCGAGGTATGGCCGACGATCCCGACAATGAGCTGCTGTGGAAATTCTCTCGCCGCCGGCTCACCGCCGAAGAGGTTCGCGACTCACTGTTAGCCGCCTCCGGACGGCTCAACGCGAAAATGGCCGGGCCCAGCATCATGGTGCCAGTCGATGGCGAACTGACTAAGCTTCTCTACAAGCCCGCCCAGTGGCAGGTGGCGGAAGACAAGACTGAGCACGACCGCCGCAGCATCTATCTCATCTACAAGCGGAATCTTCGACTGCCGATCATGGAGGCGTTCGATTCGCCGGACATGCTGCTCTCCTGCCCCAAAC
>DASRHX010000215.1:0-3124 GCA_035650295.1 Bryobacteraceae bacterium
GATCGGCCAGCGCTTGCGCGAAGGATGGAGCGAATTAACTACCAGGACGCCACTCATGGTCTTTCGGTTCGGCTGGGCCGCGCGGCCAAGGCTTCGGACGCAACGGCCGCCTTTCGAGCGCTATTTTCGTTCAGGCTGAGCCCAAATCGTGTCTCCAAAAAGCAAAGCCCCCGGTTAAGGGGGCTTTGCGCTTGGAGTGTTGCTGGATTTAGCTCAGGACTTTCTACGCCGGCGAATCAGTCCCAAGCCCGCGAGCGCGATGCCGAGCAGTCCCAAAGAACCGGGCTCCGGGACCTGCACGATGCGCTTCACCGCATCGAAGTCGCTGTGCGCGACTGCTCCATTTGTGAGGTGTGGGCTTCCGGTACCTGCCAACGAGCCCCCTTGAATAGGACCGGTAAGGAACATCGGCGGGATGATGACGCCGCCCTCGGTATTGAAGAAGTTCTCGGTCAAGAGAGCGTTCACCGTGGCCACAGCGGTCGCAAAGGATGTATCCTCGAGAACGGTCTCCAGATCGTTACCACCGGGAGTATTCTGGGTAGCCTGCCAGAGAGAACCTTCCCCAAAGCCATCGACCTGAAACAGCGTGCCAGCCGTCGCTTCTGCGATGCAATTCTCCAAGCTCGTGCAATTGGTCCCGAAAAACACCGTTGGGTCTAATTCAAGATTTTCCGGATTGAAATACATAGCGATCGCTGCACCCCCGCCCGCGTCGCCACCGTTGACGTCCGCTCCTGGAATGAAGGTGTTCAAACCGCCCGAGTAGGGGGCAAAGGTGTATACGGCACCGACACCACTACCGGAGATGGATTGCAGCTGAACCGCCGCTATTCCGGTCAACTCTTGCCCGGCCGGAATCGAAGGGACGCCATTAATCGAGAAACTCGAGATCTCGAAAACGCTGAGGAATACGTCCCCCACCGCAATGGCGCCCGATGTTCTGGGCTGCAACGTGTTGGGATCTAGGACGAAGTCAATATTGTCGTCCTGGAACGCGTAAGTGGTGATCTGTGCTTGAGCTACGGCTGCTGGCAACGACAAGGCAGCCGCCACTCCCAGGACGGATGCCAGTTTTCTAAAACTCATGTGTCTTTCCTTTTCGTGAAGACCAGTATTCGGATTGTTCCCGTAGTGCTTCGGCAGATAAAAAGCACTGTCCGTGCCAATCGTTCTATGTTGCTGTCTATATTAATGAAAAGGTGCGTTGATGCAGGCGCGTAGGCACCGACTGTAAAGTAGATCGACACCCGTCGAGCGGTTCAGCAGCCCGGCGCCGAGCTCCGCTCAGTTGATTGCTTAGCAGCGCGAGAACAACCGACGGACCGGGTGGAGCCGGCTTTAGTGCGCATCAAGTCTTCGTACCCACGATCAGCCCGTGGTCGCGCAGTAGCTTGTGCCGCTGCACGTTCTCAAATCCTGCTTCGCGCATCCACGCCTCGTATTCGGCCCAGGTGTAGAGCATTCCTAAGCCCGTCGCGAGCGACAAGAAGTAGGGGGAGCCGACTGCGGCGCTGAAAGGGCCGCTCTCATCGTCATGCTGCATCATGTTGAAGATGATCACCTTGCCGCCCGACCGTAGCGAGGCGTAGCACTTCTGCAATATCTCGCGATCTTTCTTCTCGCCCCAGATGGTGAAGAAATGCCCGAACATCAGGCAGTCGGCATCTTCGGGAAAGGGATCCGAAAAGCATTCACCGGCTATCGCACCTAGGCGCCCCCCGAGGCCGGATGTGGCGATGTTCTTTCGGGCGATTTCGCACACCGTCGGAGAATCGAACACGGTTGCGCGCAATTGGGGCCATCGTCTCGCCAAGGCGATGATGTTCGTTCCGTCGCCGCCGCCGACATCCACGAGATGCCTTACGCCGGTAAGGTCCACGAAGGCCGCCATGTCGGCATTAGCCTGCACCGATAGCTCCTGCATCGCGTCCTGGAAGATCTTCTCGACCTCCGGATCGTGCGCTAGGCGCTCATAAAGCGTCGGCTCGTCGCCCTGGAATTCCTTCAAGCCGACATTGCGGTATTCGCGCACGGACTCAAGCATCCAGTAGAGACCCTTGTACATCGCGCGGTGCTGAAGCTCTACGTACGCGGTGATTTTGCGGGGACTGTTTTCATCGAGGAGCAATCCCGCGAGGTAGCTGTTCGAGTAGCGCTGGCCACGTTTGCGGAGTAATCCGGCTACGGTGAGGCCGAGCACCACGATCCGCGCGGGCTGCTCGGCAATTCCGAGCCGCTTGGCGATTTCCTGGCGGGTTAAGGGACCTTCGCGGGATAGCAGCGTGAACAGTCCGAGCCGCACCGCGGTGCGCAACGTTTGAAAGAAAATGTGGCCGCCGAACACGAGATACAGGCGCTCGATGTCGCGGCGAAGAAAAGTGTCCTCCACTAACCGCGTGAGGGGCACGGTGACGTATCGGCTCCACCACCCCGGGCCTCGTCTGATTGCCGATTCACTTGTCCGTGACATCAAATCCTTCCTCTCGGGACAACTGAACTGCTTGTTCGGATTGGATGCGTCGGCGAATGTAGCTGACGAGCCAACGACGCTTGATCCGCTGCAGCGGGTGCCGGTTGCCGCCGAACAACCGATTGCGCACATACCGTCCCAGGTAGGCATCGAATTGGTGGTAATGCGGCGCGGCGTAAATACGTCCACGACCCAGGAGGATCTTCAGCACTTCGGCGCCGACGACCCCGGAGGCAAGATGGCAGGCGAGGCTGGCAGAGGGACCGCTACGGTTCTTCACGTCCAGGTAGGCAAGGTCCATGTAACCGCGCTGCAAGGAACTCGGCGCCATGCCGGCGACATAGGCGACAAACTTCTCGACGGCGTCCATCTCGTCGGATAGATCGAAGTAGCGATCGAAGCTTATGCCGTCCGGGCTGAAGATGACCCACACGGTGCTGAAACCAACGGGACCGGCGCCAAGCGCGTAGATTCTCCGCTCGCGCGCTTTGCGGAACAACACGCGGCGAAGATCGATCTCAAAGGCATCGATACCATCGACGAGAACGCTTGCGCCCTCAAGAAAGGCGTCAGCGTTTTCGGGCCCAAGCGGGTCCGTGAAGACGCGGATTTCTGCCTCCGGGTTGATGTCCTGCACGATCTCCTGCATGA
>DASRHX010000216.1:0-4788 GCA_035650295.1 Bryobacteraceae bacterium
TCGCTCTCTATTCGACCTCTATTCTGATTTCACGTTCTTTCTCAACAATCCCGAACTGGGCGATGGCATTCAGCAGCACGATTCTCGTCTAATGCAGGGCGCCAACGCCCAGTATGTGAAGGCGCATCGCAACGGCGCCACGACTGGACTGTTTACCGCGGGCGCGAATCTGCACCTGACACAAACGCTCGTGGGCCTCTACTCAAGGGTGGAGCGCGTTCCTTACCGCACCGATACGCTCGCTCATGCCGGCGTCAGCAACGGCGCGGGGTACGTGCAGGAGGATCTCAGCCTTTACTCGGGCCGCCTGCGCCTGGGCGGCGGTGCGCGATACGATCTGTTCCGCTTTGACATCGCCGACCGCATGGAACCTGATTTCTCCGGCGCCCGCACGAGCGGCCAGTGGCAACCGAAAGGAAACGTGGCGTTCACGCCTTCCTATCGAGTGCCAATCACGCTGCATCTAAATTACGGCCGCGGCATCTCTTCGCTCGACGCCCGCGGAGTGGTACGCGTCCAAGGCGGCCGGCGCTTGGCCACCACCGACTTCGTTCAGGCCGGAACGTCGCACAACTGGCGTCGCGTTTCGCTGGTTCTCAACGCATTCTGGGTTAACAGGTCGAATGAGCTCGTTTACATCCCCGACGATGGGTCCCTTGAGTTTCTCGGGCCCACCCGTGCTTACGGCTGGGAAGCGAAATCCAGCTTTCAGCTCACCCGCCGCCTGGCGTTGCACGGCGGCTTCACGCAAGTCATGAACGCCTATTACCGCAACACGGAGCCGCGCGAATATGTAGACCGGGCTCCGCATTTCACCGCTAACGCCGGCCTCACGCTTTCGGCCTGGAAGGGCTGGAGCGGGAGCGTCCGCATGCGCGCCATTTCCAACTACCGGCTCGATCCGCTCGACGCCACCAACCGCGCCGCGGGTCACACGGTATTCGACATGAGCCTCACGCGCCGGCTGGCGCGCGGAATCGATTTCTTGTGTGCCGTGGATAATTTCACGGATCGCTCTTACTTTGAAACGCAAAATTTCTTTGAATCCCGCCTCCCAGGGGCCGAACCGATGCAACGGATCCACGCCACCCCCGGTTACCCCATAACAATTACAGCCGGCTTAAGCTTCCGATTTCGCGGGAAATAAATTTGAAGAAGGGTGCTACAATTCTGGTGAGCCACCGAATGGGTGGCAGGAACTGCTACCTTTGCCCGCCTGAGTGTCCGGCCGAGATTAGCTTACTTGGAAAACGTTGCGCTGCCGTGGAAGCAGCGGTAAGGATAGAGATCAGATGACCAATATTTTCGTAGGAAACCTCTCCTACGCTACTACACAGGAAGAATTGCAGGATGTATTCGGCGGGTACGGTGTTGTGGAACGCGTGAGCATTGTGCGGGACCGGGATTCGGGCCAGCCGCGTGGGTTTGCATTCGTCGAGATGACCAATGCCGACGAAGCGACGCGGGCGATCGAGGAACTCAACGGCCGCGAGTTGAATGGCCGGACTATGAACGTCAACGAGGCGCGGCCTCGTGAAGCGCGTGGTCCTGGCGGTGGCGGCGGTCGCGGCGGCTTCGGTGGCAACCGGGGCGGCGGCGGTGGCCGTGGTGGATTCGGAGGCGGCGGTGGCAATCGCGGTGGTGGCGGCGGTGGCCGTCGCGAACCGCGCTGGTAATCTCCCAGATCCGAAATTGAAATAGCCTGACGCCCCCGGGCAACCAGCGCTTTGTTTGATGCACTGGTTCGCTCGGGGTGTGTTTTTGAAATGAACTTTCTTTCCATTGCCCGCCGAGCACTGGACGCCGCCGTCTCCGCGCGCGGCGTTGCCTATGCCGATGTTCGTGTTGTCGACATCCACTCGCGCTCGCTCTCCACGCGCAACGGCCGTGTGGGGAGCGCTTCCTCCGGTGAAAGCCTGGGGTGCGGAATTCGCGTGATCGCCAATGGCGCCTGGGGATTCGCATCTACCGGCGATCTGACCGCCGAAGGCATCGCACGCGCCGCGCGCCTGGCTGCCGGGATTGCCCACGCTTCCTCGCTTGCCTTGCGAAGTCCGGTTCAACTAGCGAGCGAACCGGCACACCGAGCCGTGTGGCGGTCCGAATGGAAGAAGGATCCGCTCGCCATGCCGGTCGACGAGCAGTTGTCGTATCTGCTCCGCGTCGATGAGGAACTTCGGCGTGTGGAAGGCGTGACGCTGGCTGGCGCGCAAATGGAGTGCTGGCGTGAACGAAAGGTGTTTGTCTCGAGCGAAGGAGCGGAAATCGATCAGACGCGCACCGTCATGGGCGCGGGCTGCGAAGCCTACTCATTTCGCGAAGGCGAAATTCAGAAGCGCAGCTACCCGAACTCGTTCGGAGGACAGTATCAACTGGGTGGATGGGAGCTCGTTGAGAACTTGGACCTGCTCGGTCACGCACCGCGCATTGCCGAAGAAGCCGTGGCTCTCCACGACGCGGCGCAATGTCCCGAGCTCACCGGCACGCTGATACTCGACTCCTCTCAACTGGGCCTGCAGATTCACGAATCCATCGGACATCCCATCGAACTGGATCGCGTCCTCGGCTCCGAAGCCAACTATGCTGGCATGAGCTTCCTCACGCTCAACCGTCTGCGCAGCCTGCGCTACGGCTCGGACCTGGTAAACGTTGTATGCGACGCGCGCGCCGAACACGGCCCCGGAATGGGAACCATTGCCTTCGACGACGAAGGCGTCGAGGCCCAATGTACGCCGATCATCACTGCCGGCCAATTTACCGGTTACATGACGTCGCGCGAAACCGCTCCGGCCGTGGGCGAGGAGAGATCGAATGGCACCATGCGCGCCAGTTCCTGGGACCGCATTCCCCTGATCCGGATGACTAACGTGAGTCTCCTGCCCGGACATCAATCGCTCGACGAGCTATTCGATGTTGATCATGGCGTCTATATGGAAACTAACCGCTCGTGGTCCATCGACGATAAGCGGTATAACTTCCAATTTGGCTGCGAGATGGCCTGGGAAATAAAGAACGGCAAGAAAGTCAGGATGCTTAAGAATCCGACTTACTCGGGAATCTCGACCGAGTTCTGGAATAGTTGCGACGCAATCGCCGGGCGCGAGCATTGGACTCTATGGGGTGTGCCCAACTGCGGCAAGGGACAACCCGAGCAGGTGATGGGGACCGGCCACGGCGCTTCGCCCGCCCGCTTTCGTAACGTGAAGATCGGCGGGGGCTACGGGCGATGACCGAAGTGGAATTGCTCCCGCACACCGTGTGCCGCCAAGCGCTTGGATGGGCCGAAGAGGCAGCCCGTTCACTGGGCATACGAGACGTGGAATTGCATGTGGGCGCGGAGTCGAGCGCTCTCACACGCTTCGCCAACAACACGATTCATCAGAACGTTGCTTCTCATGGCATCGCACTCAGCGTGCGCACCGCGTTCGACGGACGCACCGCGCGCGCCTCCACGAATCGCATTACGCGCGAGGATGTGCGCCGCGCCGTGGAGCAAGCGGCGGCCCTCACGCGCGCCGCCGAACTCGATCCTCATCTTCCGGAAATGCTCGGGCCGCAAGACGTGCCCGATGCTCCGCGCTGGTTCAGCAGTACCGCCGCGTGCACGCCAGATGAGCGCGCAGTTGCCGTCAAAGGTGCGATTGACGCCGCGGAAGCCGAGGGGCAAACCGCCGCCGGGATTTTCTCCACGGGCGAATCCGTGACGGCCATACTAAATACGCACGGCCTCTACTGCTACCACGCCGAAACCGATGCCGTGTTCAGCATGACGGCCATGGCTGCCGATTCCTCCGGCTGGGCCAAGCGCTCGGCGTGCGACCTCGGCGACCTCGATGTCGCTGCGCTCGCTGCCGGCGCCGCGAGCAAAGCGAAACTATCGGCCAACCCCATCGAAATCGAGCCCGGCCGGTACCGCGTCGTGCTCGAACATGCCGCGGTGCTCGATCTGGTAGGGCAGATCGTCGCTGACTTCTCGGCCACTGCTATCGAAGAGCAGCGCAGTTTTCTCACCGGCAAGCTGGGCCAATGCCTCTTTGGCCAAAACATCTCCATCGCCGACGATTGCCGGCATCCGATGCAGGACGGGGCGCCGTTTGATGGAGAGGGCATGCCGCGCACGCGTTTGGTTCTGGTTGATCGCGGTGTGGTGCGCGAGGTCGCTTGTGGCCGCGCTGCCGCATTGCGAACCGCCTCCCAGCCTACCGGCCACGGTCTGGCACTTCCCAACGACGCGGGCGAGATGGCCGCCAACATTGTGATGTCCGGCGGCGAGGAAAGCGTTGAGTCTCTCGTTGCCGGAATGGATCGAGGCATTCTCGTCACCCGCCTCTGGTACATTCGCGAGGTCGACCCGGCGGCCAAGATCATGACCGGAATGACGCGCGACGGCACGTTTCTCGTCGAGGGCGGCCGCGCCGTTCGCGGCCTACGCAATTTCCGTTTCAATCAGAGCGTCGTCGAGCTTTTGAATTCCGTCGAAGCGATGAGCGCGCCGCGCCGGACGTCCGGCGAAGAGGCTTTCGATATGGTCGTGCCGGCCCTACGCGCGGCAAATTTCCACTTCAGTGAAGTGACGCGCTTTTGATTCCTCCGGCAATTCCATCCGCAAACTCTCGACGGGAGTGAGCAACGCGAAGGTAATAACAGCCAGCTCCAGCACGGCGAATAAGACCAGGACGTAGCGGCCGAATGGCCAGATCCAACGCGAAGAGAAGTCCGAAGAGTCACCTTACCAGGGCATCGTGCGCTTGGTGAACTTACGGCCCTTCTCCGCGGCTTCCTGGTTGC
>DASRHX010000217.1:0-3032 GCA_035650295.1 Bryobacteraceae bacterium
AGGAATTGGGCGTCGTCGATACGGATCACATCCCGACGGTTTGCCCGCGCACGGCGGCCGACCGCGTCCTGCTCGAAAGGGTCATCGACGGCATCACCACGATGCCCGCCGACTTCCACCTTCATCCTAAGCTGAAGGGCTTCCTCGACAAACGGAAAGAGGCGCTGCGCGGCGGAACCATCGATTGGGCTCTTGCCGAAGCGCTCGCCTTCGGAACGTTGGTGCTCGAAGGCACACCCGTCCGCCTGTCTGGGCAAGACTCCTCGCGGGGTACCTTCTCCCAGCGCCACCTCGAGCTCTACGATATCGAAGACGGCGCCTGCCACATTCCCATGCAGCACTTGGACAAGAACCAGGCCCGCTTTGAAGTGTGGGATTCCTCACTGAGCGAGTTTGCCGTAATGGGATTCGAGTTCGGCTACTCGGTGGGAGATCCGCTCACCCTTGTTCTGTGGGAAGCCCAGTTTGGCGATTTCGTCAATGGTGCGCAGGTCATGATCGACCAGTTCATCACGTGCGCTGAAGCCAAATGGGGCCAGCCTACGGGGCTTGTGCTTCTGCTCCCACATGGCTATGAGGGCCAGGGTCCGGAACACTCGAGCGCGCGCATCGAGCGCTTCCTCGGTCTATGCGCCGAAAACAATATGTCCGTGGTCAACTGCACCACGCCCGCGCAATACTTCCACGTGCTGCGCCGCCAGATGTATGGCGGCATCGACCGCCGCGGCCTGCGCAAACCGCTCATCATCTTCACGCCGAAGAGCCTGCTGCGTCATCCGAAGGTTGTGAACAAGCTTGACGACCTTGCTACGGGCGGCTTCCGTCCCTTGATGGGTGAAACCGACCCGCGCGTAAGCCCCGAGAAGGTTTCGCGTGTACTCATGTGCTCCGGTCGCATCTACTACGACCTGGTAGCCGCCCGCGAAGAGCGAAACGCCTGGCATATCGCTATCCTCCGGCTCGAACAGTACTACCCGTTCCCCAAACAGGAGTTGCAAGACCAGATCATGCGCTACTCGCTCACCACCGATATCGTGTGGGTGCAAGACGAGCCACGCAATATGGGCGCGTGGCGCTTTATCCGTACGCCCACTCAGCCATTACTCGACGCTACGCGGCGCAAGCTGCGCTACATCGGCCGGCCGGAAGGCGCAAGTCCCGCCACCGGTTCCTACAAACGGCACCAGCAGGAAGAGCTGGACATTATCGACTCCTGCTTCCACCTCGATCAGGTCGCGCCAGTGAAGAAGGTCCGCGTCGTGCGGCACAAGAAGCCATCGAAGTAACGCGTAACGCCTGACTATTTCTGCGAGCCGGACGCCGCGGCGTTCGGCTCCCACAACACCTCAGCCTCGTCCAACACATGCGCCGCCCAGCGACTGTGTACGAACAACGCGTCGCTCAGGCGGTTCAGATAGCGGATCGCTTCCACCGGAACCTCTTCCTGGCGAGCCAGCGCCACTGCCATCCGCTCCGCCCGCCGGCACACGGTCCGCGCCACATGCAGTTCCGCGCTCAACCGGAATCCACCCGGCAGCACGAAAGAGCGCAGCGTCGGCAGTACTTCGTTCATCTCGTCAATCTCCCGCTCCAGTTGTTCGATGTCGGCATCGGTCACGCGCGGCTGCTTGGGATGCACGTCCGCGGGAAGCGTCGCCAGGATCGAACCCAAGTTGAACAGCTCGTGTTGCACACGCCGCAGGATCACCGTGAGCCGAGCCGTCTCCCTGCGTTCGCCCGCCGAAACGCAGGCCAGCCCGACGATGGAATTCAATTCGTCCACCGTGCCGTAGGTTTCAATCCGCAGTGCGTCCTTGGGCACGCTCTGCCCGCCCACCAGATTCGTCTGCCCGCCATCGCCGCGTTTCGTATAGATGCGGTTCAGCGCCAGCCGTGGCTCGTTGAAAGTTCCTTCGTTACTCACTCTTTCATTGTCAGGCCGCGCGCGGAGGCGGTGCTACAATGAAACCGCGATGCTCCATCGAACCTTGAGCGGCATTCCCCTCGAGAATCACTACGGACCTGAGAATGTGCGCGCTCCCGAGCCGCCGCCCGGCGAATTCCCCTTTACGCGCGGCATTCATAAAACGATGTATCGCGGCAAGCTCTGGACCATGCGACAGTTCTCCGGCTTCGCCACGCCCGAGGAGACCAACCGCCGCTATCGCTATCTGCTCGAGCAAGGCCAAACCGGATTGAGTGTCGCGTTCGATCTCCCCACCCTCATGGGCTACGATGCCGACCACTCCAACTCGCTCGGCGAAGTTGGCAAATGCGGCGTCAGCATCTGCTCGCTCGCCGATATGGAGACGCTGTTCGATGGCATCCCGCTCGGCGGCGTCAGCGTCTCGATGACCATCAACTCGCCTGCCGCCATGATCTGGGCCATGTATCTTGCCGTCGCCGAAAAGCAGGGCGTGGCCTGGCGCGAGCTGAACGGAACGCTGCAAAACGACATCCTGAAGGAGTACATCGCGCAGAAAGAGTTCATCTATCCTCCACGTCCATCGATGCGGATCGTCACCGATACGATCGAATTCGCTACGCGCGAGGTGCCCCGCTACAATCCGGTTTCCATTAGCGGTTACCACATCCGTGAGGCCGGCTCGACCGCCGCGCAAGAACTTGCCTTCACGCTTCGCGATGGCATCGAGTATGTGGATTGGGCCATCGAACGCGGCCTGCTCATCGACGAATTCGCCCCGCGCCTTAGCTTCTTCTTCAATTCGCACAGCGACTTCTTCGAAGAGATCGCCAAGTTTCGCGCTGCCCGCCGCATATGGGCCCGCTTCATGCGCGACCGCTACGGCGCCCGCGACGAGCGCAGCACGCGGCTGCGCTTTCATGCGCAAACAGCCGGATGCTCGCTTACCTGGCAGCAGCCTTACAACAACCTTGTGCGCACGGCTACGCAGGCCCTTGCCGCGGTGCTTGGCGGTTGCCAGTCGTTGCATACCAATTCGCTCGATGAAGCCTATGCGCTGCCAAGCGAGCAAGCCGTGACCCTTGCGTTGCGCACACAACAGATCATC
>DASRHX010000218.1:0-5765 GCA_035650295.1 Bryobacteraceae bacterium
CGGACAAGAAGGCAAAGGACCTGGTGGCGCGGGCCCGCAAGGGGGAGCGGTTCAACGAACTGGTGCGGGACAATTCCGACGCGGCAACGGTGCGCGAGGAAGGGTTTATTGGCGCGGTAAAGCGCGGCGATTTGAAGAAAGATCTTGAAGACATCCTGTGGGCACAGCAACGCAACTATGTGACCGATCCGATCAAGGTGGATAACGGGTTCCTGATCCTGAAGATCGAAGAACGGCACAAGGCGGGTTTGGCGGCGCTGGAAGAGGTGGAAAACGAGATCACCGAGAAACTGTATATGACGCGTTTCCAGCCGAAGATCCGCGAATACCTCACGGCCCTGCGCCAGGATGCGTTTCTTGAGATCAAAGAGGGCTGGGTAGATACCGCCGCCGCCCCGGGCAAAGAGACAAAGTGGACCGATCCAGCGCAGCTCAAGCCCGAGACGGTGACCAAGGAAGAGGTTGCCGCCAATCCGCAACGCAAGCGTCTCTTGTGGTTGATACCGATTCCAGGCACGGCGAGCAAACCGAAGCAAGAGAAGAACTGATTCCCCGCTGGCAAGGGCCGGCAATCTACATGAAATCTTTGTATATCCGCGATCTTCAGCCGGGGACGCAATCCAACGGCATTTTTCTTGTGCAAAGCAAGGAGGTTCGCCAGAAGAAGTCCGGCGAGCCATATCTTTCCCTGCAGTTGTCCGACAAGTCGGGCGATATCGACTCCAAGATGTGGGACAACGTGGAGCAGGTAATGGACACGTTCGAGAAGAACGATTTCGTTCGAGTATCGGGACTGCCAAGCGTCTACAACAACCGGATGCAGTTCACGGTGTACAAGCTCGCGCGGCTGAGTGACGACCAGGTGGATTTCGGAGACTTCTTCCCCGCCTCATCGCGCGACCGCGATGAGATGCTCGTGGAGCTACGCGGCATCATCGCCGGAGTCTGCAACCCGCACTTGCGCGAATTGCTGGAGGCGATCTTCGCCGATGAGGGGATCGCGTCGCGATATAAAAATGCGCCCGCCGCCAAGACGATTCATCACGCCTGGCTGGGCGGCCTGATCGAGCACGTGTTGAGTCTGTGCACGCTGTGCAAGCTGGTAGCGCCTCACTATCCGCATATCGATGGCGATTTAGTGTTGGCCGGCGCGATTTTGCACGACATTGGAAAGATCGAAGAACTAAGTTACGACCGGGGCTTCGGCTACACCGATGTAGGACAATTGATCGGGCACATCCAGATCGGGCTCAGCATCGTGAACGAGAAGGTGCGCCAGGTTCCCGGCTTCCCGCCGAAACTGAAATTGCTGCTGGATCACATGATCCTGAGCCATCACGGGGAATTGGAGTTCGGCTCGCCTAAAGTACCCGTTTTCGCCGAAGCGATGATGTTGCATCATCTGGACAACCTGGATTCAAAGTTGGAGACGATCCGCAGCTCGATCGAGCGCGACAAGGTCGTGGAGGGTTCGTGGACGGGTTGGAATTCTTCGCTAGAACGCACCCTGCTTAAGAAGGACAAGTTTATGGCGGAGACCGGAGTGGTCGAGAGGCCTGCGGCTCGGCCACCGCTAGTTGCCTCTCCAGTTGTCCAAGTGACCGAAAAGCGCCGCACGCGTCCGGAGCCCGGTCCGACCCTGTTTGGTGACCGTCTTAGCGATGCGCTCAAGGACAATTGAGAAGCGATGAGACGAGCCGGCCCGCCGCGCGAACTTCCACCCCCGCTGGAGATGGAGTGCCTCAAATCGCTGTGGCGAGTGGGTGAGGCAAACGTAAAGCAGGTACGAGACGACTTGGCGGGGGAACGGGCGTTGGCCTACACAACGGTCATGACGCTGCTCGAGCGGCTTGTGAAGCGTGGACGGGTAGGGCGAAGGAAGCAGGGGCGGGCGTTTTACTACTTTCCGTTGGCCTCACGCGCGGAGATGCGCAAGTTGGCAGTGGAAGAGCTCGTAATGCTGCATTTCGACGGGTCGCGAGGGGAGTTGCAGAGCTATTTGGGCGGAGTGGAATCACCTGGAGCGGTGCCCGCGGAAGTGGTCGAAACGAGGCTGGACACCACACTGCTGTAGGGTTCTCTCATCACACCATTGACTTGGTGTGCTTTCCGTCATACTATTGTTGCGTTGTCATGTCTTTATAATGAATTCTCGGTGGGCCAATGACACCCATATTGGACAAGAATTCACCGGTCCCGCTGTACTATCAGCTTCGGACGGAGCTGGAAGGGCGCATCAAACGTGGCGATTGGAAACCCAGCCAGCAATTGCCTACGGAGGACGAATTAGCCGAATCCTATGGCGTGAGCAAGGCGACGGTCCGCCAGGCCTTGCGGGACCTTGCGCAAGCTGAACTCGTGCGTCGCGAGCAAGGGCGCGGCACATTCGTCGCCGAAACCAAGATTCAATTTGGACCACGCCGGTTGGCGAGCTTCACGGAAGAGATGCGTGACTTCGGAATGCGCAGTTCGTCGAAGGTTTTGAATCAGGGCGTGGTGCAGGCCGATGGAAGTCTGGCGGGCAAGCTCAATGTAGCCGAGGGTAGCGATTTGTATCGCATCGAGCGACTGCGTGTCGCGGGCGATGAGCCGATGGGTTTGCAGACCGTCCATGTACCGTGCCACGTAGCGCCCGGGTTATTGGAAACGGATTTCGCCGCAGCGTCTTTGTATGAAACGCTGGAGAAGCGCTTCGGTCTCATGCCGCATCATGCGCTACAAACGCATTTTGCGTTGGGGCTGGACAGGCGGCAGGCAGACTTGTTAAAGGTGGCCGAAGGGTTTCCGGCATTAGGCGGAGAGCGGTTGACCTTCCTCAGGGATGGCCAACCATTGGAACTAACGAATTCTTTGATGCGTGGAGACCGCTACCAGATTCAATTGAAACTGGAGCGGCCGGCGATCCACTAAGTAGTTGTTTCGTTCAAGGTGGGCGAGTGATGTGCGGCAACTAACCTCGACAGTTGGCAGCTGAATTGCACCACTCGTATTATCGACTGTTTTTTAGGGCTTTCTATGGGATCTGGAAGAAACCAACGACTGGCGCGACTTCCTATTCCGGGAATCCGTAACCAACCGACAGACGGAGAAAGTAGCTTAATGCGTAAGAAAATTATTCAGCTAGTGGCGGCATTAACCGTGTTTGCCAGCCTCGCGACGGCGCAGACGATCACTGCCTCCATCACGGGAAATGCGAGCGACCCGACGGGCGCCAGCATTCCAAATGGCACCGTCATTGCAACCAATACAGAAACCAATGTCCGCAGCACCACGACAACCAACGCAGAGGGAATCTATACGTTTCCATTCCTGCGCGTGGGAAGTTACACGATCACGGTTGAAGCCCAGGGCTTTAAGAAATCCGTGGTTGGTCCATTCAAAGTAGAGGCAAACCAGATTGCCCGCATCGACGTGAAGCTGGAGTTGGGCGACACGACGCAGACCGTGGAAGTCACCGATATCGGCCCGCTCCTCCAGACCGAGACGCAGGCGACGGGTGACACACTTTCGTCGTCGAAACTGACCAGCATTCCGCTCAACGGCCGCAACTTCGCCTCGCTCACGCTGTTGATTCCCGGTGCCGTTTCGACCGCGCCGAACGCGATGAACACGGTGGCCCGATTCCAAGGATCCGGTTCGCGTCCGCAGGTAAACGGTAACCGGGAGCAGACGAACAACTTCCTGCTCGACGGCGTGGATATCAACCAGAGCGTGGACAACCAGATCGGCTATCAGCCGAACGTGGATGCGCTCGAAGAAGTGAAAGTCGTCACGGGCAACGCCGGCGCCGAATTCGGCAACGTGGGCGGCGCGAGTGTCGTGATGTCGATCAAGAGCGGCACCAACGAGTTTCACGGAAGTGCGTTTGAGTTTCTGCGCAATGAGAAACTCGATGCCAACAGCTTTTTCAACAACCGCAACAATGTGAAGAAGCAGGCACTCCGGCAGAACATTTTCGGCGGCACGTTCGGCGGCCCGATCAAGCGCGACAGGGCGTTCTTCTTTGTAGACTACGAGCAGACCGAGCGGCGCATTGCCGGCCCGCAAACCGCCAACGTCGCACCGCTGGCGTGGCGTAACGGCGACCTGAGCCAATTCACAACCATCATTCGTGATCCGGCAACGGGAACATCACCCACGACGCGTACGCCGTTCCCGAACAACCAAATTCCGGTGGCACGGTTCAGCCCCGCGGCACGATACCTTTTTAGCAACCCTTCGCTATATCCATTACCGAACAACACCGGCGCGGGGAACCTGGGCATCACGGGCAACTACGTTGGTGCAACGAGAAACTTTTTGAGCAATAAACAGGGCGACGCCAAGATCGACTATCGCCTCACCGACAACGACAATCTCATGTGGCGCTTCTCCAAGGGCGTGTATGACACTTACGGTTCGCAGCAGGCGTTACCGATTCAAATGCCTGGCGGGAACTACGGACCAACCTGGTCATCCGTGTTGAACTGGACGCGCACTTGGAACCCTCAACTGGTTTCCGACAACCGGTTCTCCTACAGCCTGATTGGTATCGACGATCGTGTGATCGACTGGTCGGGTCTGCTGGGAGCCGATGGCAACTCGAAGTTCGGCATTCCCGGTGGACAGCCGATCGCCGGCGTGTCAAGCATTGCCATGGGCTCTGGTCTCACGCCGATTGGATCCGCCGCTACCATCGCTAACACGCGCGATAACAAGTTCCAGTTCCAGTCGAACAACACCTACCAGACCGGCGCGCACCTGCTGAAGTTTGGGGTGAACCTGTTGCGCATGCGGCAGAATCGCTACTATGCGGGGAACAACGGTGCGCTCGGTTCCTTCGGCTACAACGGCGCCTACTCGGGGCTCGACACGGCTGACTTCCTGCTCGACGCGCTGGCCACCAAGGGTCGCGGAGCCGTGAGCGGCCCGTGGGGGCATCGCCAATGGCGCAACATCCTCTTCGTCCAAGATAGCTGGAAGGTGCGCCGGAACCTGACATTCAACTACGGTGTCAGCTGGGAGTATATGTCGCCGATCTACGAAGTGAATGATCGACAGGTGAACATTAACACGTTCACCGGCCAATTGATCTACCCAGGTTCGGGCGAGTTTGGGCGTGCGTTGTACCGCTCTTACAAGAAGCAGTTCAATCCGAACCTGGGCATCGCTTGGACGCTCGACCAGAAAACGGTCATCCGTGCCGCTTACCGGTTGTCCAACTTCCTGGAGGGCACGGGTGCGAATCTGCGCCTGACGCTGAATCCTCCATTTTTCACGGAATCGAACATCGCCTACGATGGCGCAACGCCAGGACGCATTGCAACCGGCTTTACAGACGTTTTGGCCCGCGGCGATTTGACGAGCCCGCGTACTGGTGCCACGCCCTTCTATCAAGGACGCGCATGGGATCTGGATTTGCGGCCGCAGATGACGAATCAGTTCAACTTCGCGATCGAGCGCGAACTGGACAAGGCGACGAGCGTGACGGTTGCTTACGTTGGACAGCGCGGTACTCACCTCGTGATTCCGCACGAAGGCAACAACCCGTTACCGGGA
The DNA here is from genome assembly GCA_035650295.1 of Bryobacteraceae bacterium. GTDB lineage: Bacteria > Acidobacteriota > Terriglobia > Bryobacterales > Bryobacteraceae > JAFLBB01. The sequence goes on from DASRHX010000218.1 coordinate 5,539, forward strand.
ACAGGTCCTTACTCCACTTGGGCACCAATCGACGATCGCCGTCCGCTGGCAAGGCTGCTGCCAAACGTTGGCAACATCGCGCTCACCGAGTCGAGCGGCACAAGCTGGTACAACGCTCTGCAGTTGAGTGGACGCCGCCGCATGACCGGCGGACTCGAAATGCTATTCCAGTACACCTTCTCGAAGACTAACACCGACGGCCTGGGCTACTACGGTTGCGGCGGCGT
>DASRHX010000219.1:0-12301 GCA_035650295.1 Bryobacteraceae bacterium
GACCTCTTCCATGCCATGGAAGCGCGCTCCCAACTGCGCCACAGGCCCACGAGCTACATTAACCAGTATATAACAACAGAGATGAACTCAGAGCAGGCGTGGGACATTCTTTGCGAGTACACCAAGTCAGAAAGCCTCCGCAAACATGGGCGCGCGGTAGCCGTGTGCATGACTGCCTATGCCCGCAAATACGGGGAGGATGAAGAGAAGTGGGCGGCTACCGGGCTGCTCCACGACTTCGACTGGGAAATCCATCCGACGCTGCCCGATCATCCGACAAAAGGCGAGCCGATTCTGGCCGAACTTGGTGTGAGCGAAGAGATTCGGAAGGCCATTCTGTCGCATGCCGATTTCACGGGTGTGCCGCGCATTTCGTTGATGGAAAAGGCGTTGTTTGCGTGCGACGAACTGGCCGGATTCCTGACTGCCGTCAGCTACGTGCGGCCGAGCCGCAGCATTTTGGATGTCGACGTCCCGTCTGTCAAAAAGAAACTGAAAGACAAGGCTTTCGCCCGAGCTGTGAGCCGCGATGACATCGGGCAGGGCGCAGCCGAGTTGGGCGTCGAGATGGACGAGCATATTGCCTTTTGTCTGGCGGCTATGCAGGAAAAAGCGGCAGAGTTGGGGCTGCGCGGATCTGCCTAGGGTGCAAGAATTACAAGGCCATTTTCACGCATGCGTGCGACAGCAAAGGAGTTCCGCGTTGGTAATTGGATTGCTGCTTTATAAGCAGCGAGGTAGATGAAATGCTGTGGCTGGCTGTTACCGTCTTCCTGCTGCTGTGGTTGCTGGGCGTGGCAACCTCAACCGTGGAAGGTGTGGTGCTTCACATGCTGCTAGTGGCGGCCTTAGGCGTGATGCTGGTTGGCATCGTGCAAGGGCGGAAGGCTATTTAGAGCGTGTGGTAGCGCTTCTTCTCGAGCGACGGTAGTGCGCCTAGAAAGGCGACGACGGCGCCGGCGAAGAGATAAAGCGTGAACTTGAACTCCTCTACATCGTTGTAATAATAGGGTTCCCAAAAGAAGCCGCGGAAAAACAGGATGACGGCGGCCAGTGCCCACAGGATGAACGGCGGCCGGAATTTTGCCAGTAGAGCGATCGCGATTGTCCCTAACGCTACTAAACCCAACGCGATGGCGTAGGTGATCTGGTCGTCGCCTTCTCCGGGCAGAGCCGGTGTCGAGAATGCCGTGTGAGATGCCGAAAACTTTCCCACCAGTCCAAGGCCCAACAAGAACAATCCCAATAGAGTGTGGTAACCGTAGCTGAATACGCGCAGAATCGAAACGAGGAAGCGCACGGGATTGAGTCTCCTGAACTAAAGAAGCCATCATTGTAGCAACATCGGAAAGGAAGCTTTGTTGACGAACCAGAATCTGCGAGTGGCCTTGATAGGACAGGGTTTCATGGGGCGTGCGCATTCGAACGCATGGCGGCAGGTAGCCCATTACTTCGATGTTCCTTACGCGATTGAAACATCGCTGTTGTGCGGACGGAATGCGGATGGGTTGGGGAAAATGGCCTCAAGGTGGGGTTGGCGCGAGACGTCGACGGACTGGCGCGAAGTGGTTGGCCGCGCCGATATCGATGTGGTCGACGTGGCGGTGCCGAATATACTGCACGCCGAAGTAGCGATTGCGGCGGCCGAGGCCGGCAAGATCGTACTGTGCGAGAAGCCGCTGGGGATTTCGACGGAGGAAACATCGCGCATGGCAGCGGCCGTGTCTGGCAAGCCGAACATGGTGTGGTTCAACTACAGGCGCGTTCCGGCCGTGGCGCTGGCCAAGCGAATGGTGGATGAGGGCAAGCTGGGACGCGTATTTCATTATCGCGCGCAGTATCTACAGGAGTGGGGGAACGATCCGACGCGTCCGCCAAACTGGAAGACCTCGCGGGCCGAAGCCGGATCGGGTGTCGTCGGCGACTTGATGACACATTCGCTCGACCTAGCTTTATGGTTGAACGGACCATTACGCGAGGTGATGGCCATGCAGCATACCTTCGCCGCCGGGCGCGACATTGATGACGCGACGCTGGTGATGGCGCGATTTGCGAACGGCTCCATCGGCAGCTTCGAAGCCACGCGGTATGCCACCGGTTACCGCAACCGGAACGCCTTCGAAATTCACGGCGAGCATGGCGCCTTGGGGTTTGATTTGGAAGACTTGACGCGGTTGACGTGGTTCGATGCCACCGAGCCGCGCGACATGCAGGCTGCGAAGAAGATGCTGGTTGGCGCGGCGGGCCATCCATATGCCGGAAACTTCTGGAAGCTTGGGCACGTCACGGGATACGAGCACACGTTTATTGCAGCGCTAGGAGATTTTCTAGGCGCGATGTCGCGTGGCGAAAAGTTCGAGCCCGGCTTTTCGGAGGGACACAGAGTGCAGTTGGCCGTTCGGGCCATTGAGAAGTCTGCCGAAAGTGGGGGTTGGGTGACGGTCGATCAGGACGAGTAGAATCAAATACGCCCATGTTCAGTGTCGAATGCGAGAAATGTAAGAACGCCATCCCGCTGGGGATGACCGAATGCCCAGTGTGCTCGGCAAAGGAAGCGGCGGGAGATTCTCAGGCTGGCCTCGCGGCAGCGTCCGAGCGGATAACGAGTGCGATGTCCCCGCCCATGCCCGCGGTGGTGACGAACGCGCCGCTGGCGCATCCCACGCCCCGTCAGCAAACCTACTACACCGTCCCGCAGCCGAAAGCCGCACTGCCTCCGTGGCTCGTGGCCGTTGGCGTGGCGGTCATGTTGGGGTTGGTTCTGGCGGTCGGCTATCTAGTGCTGCTTCCCAAATTGCGCAATAGCGGGAAGACTTCATCGGCCGGTGCGGCGCCCAACGTGACCTTGGAGACCCCCCCGCAAAAAGCGCCCACGGCGGCACCGGCGGCAACCGGCTCAAAATTCGCAAAGTACATCGAGGTCGTCGGCATCCGCATCGTGGAAGAGAACAAGAAGGCCATGGTGAAGTTCCTGGTGGTCAACCATGCCGCGGCGGAGTTATCCGACGTGAACGGGATGGTGGAGATTCATCCGACGAATTCCTCGGCGATGGTGGGGCGAGTGGAAGTGAAGATTCCCTCGATGGCGCCCTACGAATCGCGCGAGTTCAGCGCTTCTCTGAACACCACGATGAGGGCCTACGAGATTCCAGACTGGCAGTTTTTGCGCGGCCAGTTCGTGGAATAAGTGCTTCGACGCCCTCTATCGTTTGCAGGGAGTGTCCACGCCCAAGTTCATCCGGGCGAGGTTTTCGCGCGCTTGCCGGAGACAGGGGTCGAGTTCGAGGGCGCGGCGGAAGTCCTGCTCGGCGTGATCGCGAATGCCCAGGGCTAGCAATGCGGCGCCACGGTTGTTGTGTGCCATCGGATCGCGCGGCGCCAGTGCGAGCGCGCGTCCAAACTCCTTCAAAGCCTCGCCGGGCTGCTCGAGTTGCATGTACACTCTCCCCAATTCGGAGGCCACGGAGGGATCGTTGGGGGCAATGTTTGTTGCTTCTTCCAAAATGACGAGCGCTTCCTTTGCCGTGCGGATTCGGGAGAGTTGAATGCGCGGGCGGACGGCTGCAGGCGCGGAGCGCAAGGCGTCCTCCCAAAGACCTTCTGGCGAGCGCCAGACGTCCACGCGCACGTAGCTGAACATGCCGAGCACGACGGCTCCCGCCCATAGCAGACGCGGGTAATCGGTGCGGCGAAGTAACAAACCGGCGGCCGAGGAGAGCGCAATCATGGGCAAGTAGAGGCGGCGGTCGGCGGCGAGGTCGCTTGCGGGAAATATGCTTGAAGTAGGCGCAATGAGAATGAGCGCACTCAAGAACCAGAAGCCTGCGCCCGCGCGCGCGAAGTAGCGGGTGGCGAGGTAGGCGAGTGCGGCGATGCCGAACCATGCGGCGATCGCGAGCCAGCCCGTATCGACGGTGATTCCCGGTTCGAAGCTGAAGCCGGTCGGGATGACGATCAGGCGCAGATAGCGCCACAGCGCGATGCCTTGCGTGAGGAAGTACGCGTGTGGTGAGATTCCGCTTTGCGCACCGGCCCCGGAACCGGGAATGGCGGCAGCCATCCAGGCGACGCGTCCGACAGCGGCAAGCGAGAGGACAAGCATGGCGGCGATGGGGACGCGCTCTTTGGGATTGCGGTCCGTGGAGAAGTGGAGGAGCAGCAGAAAGACCGGGAAGGCCGCACATTCTTCCTTGGAAAGGAGGGCGAGCGCGAAGGCGACGATGGCCTGCCAGCGGCGGCCGGCAATCCACAAACGCAGCGTGATCAGGCAGAACAGCGTGGCGAGCAATATGCCCCGCGCATAGATGTAGGCGACCGATTCGACCTGAATGGGATGCAGCGCAAAGAAGAATGCGGCGAACCACGAGGCGCGGCCAGGCAGCAGGGCTTGGAAGCTGGTCCACAGGAGAAGCGCGTTGATGAGGTGTAGCGCGAGATTGAGCGCGTGCCACGGTGCCGGGTTTGCGCCGGAGAGTTGAAAGTTGAGCCAGAAGCTAAGCCACGTAAGCGGCCGGGTCTGTTCCAGCCGGAAACACTCCAGCCAGCCGGATGGGGAAGTGATGATGGGGTCGAGCAGCAGCGCGAAGTCGTCGTAATGAAAGGGCGCCGCCAATACGCCCCAGAAGACCGCCAGGACGGAGGCAGCCAATAGAATCCAGGGCCGCAATGCTACGATGATAGCTTTCATGCGGCCCATGCGTCCCAAGTCCGCGGCCGAGCGCAAAGCGCGTGTTGCGCGAATTCTGCAGATTCTCGACGAAACCTATCCAAATGTGACCTGTGCACTGGACCATGCCAACGCTTGGCAGTTGCTGGTAGCTACGATTCTTTCGGCGCAGTGCACCGACAAGCGCGTGAATATGGTGACGCCGAATTTGTTTAAGCGCTATCCCACCGTGTCCGACCTTGCGCATGCGCACCCGGCCGAGGTGAGCGATCTCATTCGCACGACGGGGTTCTTCAATAACAAGACGAAGAGCATCATCGGCGCGGCGAAAAAATTGCTGGCCGAGCATGGCGGCAAGGTGCCGCGGACGATGGAGGAATTGTTGAAGGTGCCAGGCGCGGCGCGCAAGACGGCGAACGTGGTGCTGGGTACGGCATACGGGATTGCAAACGGAGTCGTTGTCGATACGCATGTGCAGAGAATTTCACGCAGGCTGGATTTAACGAAGGAGTCGACACCCGAAAAGATCGAACGCGACCTGATGAAAACCATCCCGCGCGATAAATGGATTCTGTTTTCTCATCAGGTCATTCATCACGGGCGTAAGCTTTGCCTGGCACGGACGCCGAAGTGCGGTGAGTGCCCGCTGAATGAGGTGTGTTATGCCAAGGACAAGGTGGTCTCATGAAGCGGTTGACGCTGGCGGTGATCGTGGGCCTCACCGGTTGCGTGAACATACCGGACTCCTATGCGCCGCCGGTGCAAAGGCGTCCGGCGTCCGGTCCCGACACTTCGCGGTTGAAACACTTTATAGCGATGAACGATCCGGCGGCGGAGGATCACTTCCTAAACGATATTGGTGCGCTCGAAGGCGGGGCGTGGCGCTGGACGCGGCAGAATCCTACGCTGCGCTTCGTTCTGCCCACGACGAGAGGCCTGAAGTTTGTCGCCGATTTCTCAATCTCGTCGGACACGCTGAAGGAGACGGGGCCGATCACAATCGTTTATTTTGTGAACGGCCACACGCTCGATTCGGTGCGTTACGAGAAGGCTGGGGAGCAGCATTTTGAAAAGGCGGTTGCCGCGGAATGGTTGAACGAAGGGCAGGACGTGGTGGTGAAACTGGCGCTGGACAAAGTGTATGTGGCGCCGGCCGATGGAGCGAAGTTGGGCGTGACCATCGTGCGCGCCGGCTTCGCCGAATGAAGCGCGAATGCCGTTTGCGGTTTACATTCTCTTTGGCGCAACGCTGACGGCGCTGGGATGCTGGGCGCTTGGGTCGCTGTTGCTGCAAAAACTCGGTGTGGCCTTGTATCGCCAGGAGCGGCCGTGGGTAGCGTTCCTGTGCGGTGCTCCGGTGCTGTCGACCCTCGTATTTTTTTTGACGGCTGGGCAGGTGTTGTACAAGGGCACGATACTGGCCGTGGTCCTGGCCGCTCTGGCAGCATGTTGGCGAACGGAAGCGTGGCGGGCCCGGGGAGAGTCGTTTAAGCCATTAGGACGCGGTGTGACGATTGGCGCGTGGCTGCTGGCTGCACCATTTGTGCTTCTGACTTTCACGCATGCGATGGCGCCAGAAATGAGCCCCGACGGTTCGGCTTATCACTTGGGACTCGTGGCACGGTATTACCGCGAGCATGGATTTCACCGTTACACGCTGAGCATCTACGGATTCCTGTCGCAGGGCCTGGAGATGCTGTTTCTTTCGGCGTACGCTTTTGGACGGCATTCCGCGGCGGCACTCGTGCATTGGTGCTTTCTAGTGACCTTGCCGATGCTGATGATTGCGCACGGGCGGCGATTCGGTTACCCGCAAGCGGCCGTAGGCGGCGCATTGTTCTGTTTTTTCTCGCCTGTGGTGGGCCTCGACGGAGCAAGCGCGTATAACGATGTCGCCGTCGCCTGCGTGCTGTTCGGCGTGTTTCATCTGACCGAGATTTGGGTGGCGACCCGGCAACGCGGTTTGATCGTATTGATTGGACTGCTCGCCGGATTCGCTTTCGCCGCCAAGTACACCGCCTTCCTGGCCGTGCCCTACGCGGTGCTGCGGATCGTTTGGACGCTGCGAAGGGATCGACGGCCGTGGCTGAAAACGGCCGCCGTTGTATGCGCACTCGCGCTAATTATGGCCGGGCCATGGCTTGTGAAAAACGCGCTTTGGACCGGCAATCCGGTAGCGCCGTTCTTCAACCGATGGTTCCCTAATCCGTACGTGACTGTCGACTTCGAACGCGAGTACGGCGAACACATGCGGAACTATCACGGACTGAAGAGCCATTGGGAAATCCCACTCGAAATCACCTTGCGCGGCCTGGTGCTTTGCGGGCTGCTCGGTCCGCTATTTCTGTTGTCGCCACTGGCATTATTGGCTCTGCGCGATCCAGTGGGAGGACGGCTGCTGCCAGCGGCGCTAGTATTTGGGAGCGTCTACGCGGCTAACATCGGGACGAGATTCCTGATTCCCGCCGCACCCTTTGTGTCGCTCGCGCTGGCTCTCGTGTTCGTTCGCGTGAAGTGGCTGCTGGCCGTTGCCGTGCTGGCGCACGCCGTCACTTCCTGGCCTGATGTTATTAAGACCTACTCTCACCAGTACGCATGGCGGCTGGATCGAATCTGGTGGAAACCGGCGCTGCGCATCGAGAAGGAGGAAGGGTTTCTCACGCGCCTATGGCCGAGTTACACAGTCGCTCGCTTGCTTGACGCCACCGTGCCTCCGGGAGACCGAGTGCTTACTTTCAACCAGGTGTCAGAGGCGTACACATCACGCGACGTAATGGTGGCCTACCAGTCGGCTGAAGGCACGCGCCTGGGGGCGATTCTTTGGACTCCACTCATTGCGGAATACAAGCCGGTACGCGCGCTCGACTTTCAGTTCCCCGCAAAAGCGCTGCGCTCGGTTCGGCTGGTGCAAACAGCGGCGCATGAATTGGATCAATGGCACCTTTCGGAGGTGCGGCTCTACGCGGGCAAACGCGAGTTGCCGCGCGAGACGAACTGGCGGCTGCGAGCGAAGCCGTTTCCATGGACAGTGCAGGCGGCATTCGATGGCTCGGAGCTGACGAAGTGGCAGAGCAATCAATCGCTGTTTCCCGGCATGTTTGTGGAAGTAGACCTGGGGACGACGCGAACGGTAGACCGTGTGTGGGCACAGTCGCCCGCGGTAGAACAGAACAGCCGCGTGCGCTTGGAGGGTCTCGATGCGGGTGGAACTTGGGTGGTGCTGGCTCCCGAGCCAGTGGTGAGGGAACTGCCTCCGCCGCTAGGGTTGCGCCGCGCGGCCATTGAGGAGCTGAAGCGCAGCGGTGTCCGCTGGTTTCTGACGGCGAAGGGCGACTTTGCCACCGACGACTTCGCGGCGCGAAAGCAGGAGTGGGGAGTCACGCTGGTGGGACAGGCAAACGAAGTGTACCTTTACCGGTTCGATTAGCGAGATTCGTTACCATATTGGTTTGAGCCGCATTTACCTTGGGGTCGACGGCGGCCAGTCCGGTACCACCGCGCTGATTGGAGATGAGAGCGGGCGTGTACTTGGAATGGGCCGGAGCGGTCCCTGCAATCATGTCAAGGGTCCTGGTGGACGCGAGAAGTTTGTCAACGCCCTGGGCGGGAGCGTGCGCGAAGCACTACGCGCCGCGGGTTTAGATGAAGCGTGCCGCGAATTCGCGGCGGCGTGCATGGGCTTCAGCGGTGGTCCCACGGACAAGCAGGCGCTGATCGAAGAGATGTTTGCGATTTCAGCGCTGGATTTAACCACCGACATGCCCATCGCCCTGAGTGGGGCCTCTGCCGGCCAGCCCGGCATCATTACAAACGCGGGCACGGGGTCCTTTTCCTACGGGCGCAACGCAGCCGGTGAGACCGCTCGCGTGGGCGGCTGGGGCTACATCTTTGGTGACGAAGGCGGCGGGTTCGATACCACGAGACAAGCTCTGCGGGCCGTGCTGCGCAATGAAGAAGGATGGGGACCGGCTACTACTCTGCGCGACCATCTGCTGTCGGCGACAGGGGCATCGAGCGCGAACGATCTTTTGCACCGCTTTTACACGACCGACTATCCGAGGCCGATGATCGCCAGCTATTCCAAGCTTGTCGACGAAGCGGCGCGCGAAGGCGACGCCGTGGCGCGCGACATCCTGCATGCCGCGGCGCAACAACTAGCCACGAGCGCGGCGGCCGTTCGGCGTCAGCTTTTTGTGGAGGGCAATCTCGTGCTGGTGTACTACATCGGCAGCCTATTCAAGAGCGATTTTGTTCGGGAGCGATTCCGAACGCTGGTGGAGCTCGAGGACGGGAATCGCGTGCAGACTCCTACCTACGGACCGGCGGCGGGCGCGCTTATCGAAGCCTATCGCCTGGCGCACATACGAGCAGAATTGACGGCAGTACCGGAAGAGAAAGGCTAAGCATTCATGTCGAAACTCAGTATTCGCGATTTGGATTTGAAGGGCAAGCGCGTCTTCATGCGCGTGGACTTCAACGTGCCGCTGGCGCCAGGCGGGCAGGAGATCACCTCGGATAAGCGCATTCGCGCCGCACTACCTACGATTCAGTACGCGCTTGAGAAAGGCTGCGGTCTCGTGTTGGCGAGCCACCTGGGCCGTCCCAAGGGCAAGCCAAATCCCGAGATGAGCTTGAAGCCAGTGGCAGCGAAGCTCGCCGAGTTGCTGGGCAAGCCGGTCAAGATGGCGCCCGATTGCGTAGGACCAGAAGTGGAAGCCATGTTGCCCGAACCGGGCGAGGTGTTGTTGCTTGAAAATCTGCGCTATCACGCCGAAGAAGAGAGCAACGATGCGGAATTTTCTAAGAAGCTGGCCGCACTGTGCGACATCTATGTGAACGACGCGTTCGGCACGGCGCATCGCGCGCACGCCTCCACCGTGGGCATGATTCAGTTCGCGCCTAAGGCAGCCGCGGGGCTGTTGATGGAGAAAGAGCTTGAGTATCTCGGCATGGCGACGACGAATCCGGCGCGTCCATGCGTGGCGATTCTCGGTGGCGCGAAGGTGTCGGACAAAATCGAAGTGATTCAAAACCTGATGAAGGTGGTGGATCAGTTGTTGATCGGCGGCGCGATGGCCTACACGTTCGCGCGTGCGCAGGGTCAATCGACGGGTAAGTCGCTGGTGGAGGAAGACAAGATCGAGTTAGCGAAATCATTGCTGGAGGAGGCGGGCGGAAAGATTCTGCTGCCAGTGGATCACGCCGCAGCAGTCAAATTCGAGGGCGCCACGGAGTTCGAGATCGTCGACACGGTGCCAGAAGGGAAGATGGGGCTCGACATCGGGCCACGCACGATCGAGTTGTTCAAAAGCGCTGTCTCGAAGGCGAAGACGATTATCTGGAACGGTCCGATGGGTGTGTTCGAGATGCCGCCGTTCGACAAGGGCACAGTGGAATTAGCCAAAGCGGTGGCCGAATCAGGCGCCGTCAGCGTGGTCGGTGGAGGCGATTCGGAGAAGGCGATCAAGGCGGCCGGTGTGTCGGGCAAGATTTCGCACGTGTCCACTGGCGGCGGAGCGTCGCTCGAGTTCCTTGCTGGCGTCGAACTGCCGGGCGTTGCGGCGCTGACTGACAAGTAAGCCGATATAATCGGCGCGATGATGCCGCGCCGCAATTTCCTTTCCATGACAATGGCTACGGCGGCGGGGAGCGTTTCCACGCTGCTCGCCCAAACGCCGCGCCAACAGATTACCTCGGTGAAGGCGGCAACGCTGCAATTACTGCCCACCGCGCGTTTCGGCAAGCGCGAGTTCACCAGCGATCATGATCCCGCGCGGATGCGCTGGTTCGGACCGTTTTCACAATTGAGCGGAACGATCCTTGTGCAAATCCGCACGGATCAGGGAATCACCGGGTATGGGCTTGGCGGCGGAGGCGGGGCTGCCGTCTACATCATCGAAAACCATTTGAAGGATCTGCTCATTGGCGCCGATGCGCGCAACGTGCAACTTCTGTGGGACCAGATTTTCTCTTCGACATCGTTCTACGGCCGGAAGGGCCTGGCCATTCAGGCTTTGAGCGGCATCGACCTGGCGTTGTGGGATGTTGCCGGCAAGGCGATGAATCAACCGGTGTGGCGCATGTTGGGCGGCGCGGCGCGCGAAAAGACGCGCGCGTATCTCACCGGTAACAACGTGGATATGGGATTGAAATTGGGTTTCACCGCATTCAAGCTTCCCATGGACGTTTCGCCGCACCAAGGACCGGAGGCGATGAAGAAAGGGGTCGCCCGGTTGGTCGAAGCCCGCAAGCAAATTGGACCGGACGCGCTGCTGATGATCGACGTGCTCTGCCGATGGAACGTGGAGTACACCATCGAGTTTGCGGCGCGTGCCGAGGAAGCTAAGCTGTTCTTCCTGGAAGAGCCGCTGCTGCCCGATGATCTGGCCGGCTATGAGCAGTTGTGCCGCGAAGTGAAGTCGACCAAGATAGCCAGCGGCGAGCACGAGTTCACGCACTATGGATTCGACGTGCTGTTGCGTCACGATGCGGCGCAGGTATTGCAGCCCGATCTCACATGGTCGGGCGGTTTGACGACGGGCATTCGAGTGGCTGAAATGGCGGCGGCGCGGCGCGTGCCCGTAGCTCCGCACAGGGGCGGAAGCGTTTATGGCATGCAGTTGATCGCACATCATCCGGCGTGCATCCTTGCCGAGAGCTTCGGCACGGGTGAGCCAGGCAATGAAGTGATGGGGATGTTGACGGCCCCCTTCGACAAAGGATTCTACCTGCCGCCGCCCGGGCCGGGTTGCGGAGTGACCTGGCCAAACGAAGTGTTGAAGAAATATGCACCTGCGCTGGTCTGATGCCTACCGCGAGCCCGGTGGAAGTAATTCGCTGAGCGATTAACGGCTACGGGGATTCTTTATCGACAAATATGCGGAAACAGTTAGCCGCCGTGCACCTATGGCTTTCGCGGGTTTTCAAGCCACACGACGTTCTGCTGCTCCTGGCCGGCGATGAGAAGATCGAGATCGCTGTCGCCGTCCATGTCGATCATGCGGATGTCGTAGGCAGATTGGTCCTCATGGAGATAGCGGCGTTCGAAGCGGCCCGCGCCATTATTTAAATAAAGGGCGGCGACGCCGGAGTCCTTGGCGCAGGTAGCAGCGTCGATGTCGCCGTCGCCATCAATGTCGCCGAGGACAAGTGAGTGGGGACCCACAATCCCGGGGTCGATCTCGTGAGGGGTCCAGTTTGGCGCCTCATACCAGACGGCGCCTTTGCCGTGGCCTCGCGTAGCAAAAAAGTCGGGATTTCCGTCTTTGTTGAGGTCCGAAATGTGGATATTTGTGGCGCCTTCCTGCCCGGTTGCGATGTCGTGGCGAATCCAGCGAAGTCCCGAGGCGCCCTTTACCGGTTTGGGTTGTTCCCACCAAGCGAACCAGTTTCCGCCGTTGGCGACCTTTGCGCCGGCGGCGATGTCGGGGAGTCCATCCTTGTTTACGTCACCGCAGCTCATGTAGTGGCTTAAACCGGGAGCGTCCCCTTGTGCGAAGACGTTGCGCTGCCAGAAAGGAGGTTTGGCGGGAGACTTGCCATTGCCGGGAACGCCTCGCGTGAGCCGGAACCAGGCGATGGAGTTGGGAAAGGCGCCGGTGGGTTGGCCGGAGTTGGCGATGATATCGACGGTGC
>DASRHX010000220.1:0-4735 GCA_035650295.1 Bryobacteraceae bacterium
CGCGTCCCCACAGTCATGGAACTCCAACAGATGTCGTCCGACGCCGAGCGCTGATTCCAAAGCGTCGCCACAATGAAAAAAGGAGGGCACTGCAAATGGGACCCTGCTATAAGGGTATGACGCATGAAGCCGGGAAAATCGATGTTTTGCAGGCCCGCCGCCCTGGCGCCGCACGCCACAAGCTTCCTGGTTTCTCTTGTGTTGCTCGGCTCGCTTGCCGCCGAAGGCCGTGAAACGACGACGCATTGGTCGCTGCAGCCGTTGAATGCGCCAGTGGTGCCGCAAACCAGCGACCACACGTCTCCCGTCGACGCCTTTATCACGGAGCGACTGGCCACCAATGGCCTGGCGCTCTCGCCTGAGGCAGATCGCGCCACGCTGATTCGGCGATTGAGTTTCGATTTGATCGGGCTGCCGCCATCGCCGCGCGACATAGATGACTTTGTCCACGACGAGTCCCCGAAAGCGTACGAACAACTCGTCGAGCGGTTGCTCGCATCCCCGCGTTATGGCGAGCGCTGGGGGCGGCATTGGCTGGATGTGGCGCGTTACACCGAGAGCCAGGGGTTCGAGTACGACAAGCTGCGAGACAACGCGTGGCACTATCGCGATTACGTCATCAAGAGTTTCAACGACGACAAGCCTTACGATCGTTTCATGAAGGAGCAGGTTGCCGGTGACGTCCTCGAACCGGTGACGACCGACGGCATCGTCGCCGCGAGTCTCCTCGTGTGTGGGCCGTGGGACGAAGCAGGAAACAGCCAGGCCAATGCCACTCAGAAAGCCATCACGCGCGAGGAGGAAATGGAGGACATGATCAGCGTTGTCGGCCAGACCTTCCTTGGGCTGACGATCAACTGCGCCCGCTGCCACGCGCATAAGTTCGATCCCATTCCGCAGGAGGAGTATTACCGCGTCAAGTCGGTGTTCGACGGTGTCAAGCACGGTGAACGTTCCATTGCCAGCCCGGCGGAAGCGAAGGCGCGCGAGGAAGGAATCGCGGCGTTGAAGAAACAAATCGCTGCCGCGCTGGACGTGGCGGTCCGCATCGAGGCTGAAGGCTTCAAGCTCGCCGCTGCGGAAAAACGCCAATCCGAAATCCTCGCCAGCCCGGACGTTGCACAGCGCGCCGAGCGCGAGTCTGCACTGTCCCGAATCAAAAAAGACCGTCACGCTCTCAAAGCAATTAAACCGCTGCCGGTGAGCTATTGCGGCACGCGCGTTGAGCCCAGGCCCACGCATAACCTCAAGCGCGGCGATGTGAAGACGCCCGGCGAAGTCGTCACCGCGGGGGGCCTCTCGGCCATTGCCAGGCTCGGATCCGACTTCGGCCTCGCGGCGGATGCGCCCGAAGCGCAACGGCGCGTGAAGTTCGCCGAATGGCTGGCCGATCCGCGCAATCCGCTTCCCGCGCGCGTCATGGTAAATCGCGTCTGGCACTTCCATTTCGGCCAGGGCATCGTCGCCTCGCCGAACGATTTCGGTGTGAGTGGCGCGCGTCCTACGCATCCCGAATTGCTCGACTGGCTCGCCACGCAGTTCATCGAAAGCGGCTGGAGCGTGAAGGCCTTGCACCGGCTGATCGTGAACTCAGCGACCTACCGGCAGTCGTCCGCGCCGACAGTAATCGACGCCTATCGCCGCGCCGCCTCCCTCGATGCGGACAACCAACTCCTTTGGCGTTTCCCGCCGCGCCGCCTCGAAGCTGAGGCCGTGCGCGACGCCGTGCTGGCGGTGAGCGGACAACTCAGCCTCGAAGCCGGTGGCCCGAGCTTTCGTCCGTTCGATGTATTGAAATTCCCCGCCAACGCGTACGTGCCTGTGGACAAGATTGGCCCGGCGTTCAACCGCCGCACGGTCTATCGTATGAACGTGAACTCCGGCAAGGAGCCGTTGCTGGACGCCTTCGATTGCCCGGACCCGTCCGTGAAGACGCCGCGCCGCGGTGTAACCAGCACGCCGTTGCAAGCGCTAGCGTTGATGAACAATTCGTTCGTCCAACGTCACGCCGGTTCCCTGGCCGAGCGCGCGCTCAAGGAGTCGGCGAACGATTTGCCTCGCGCCGTGCACACCGTTTACCGCCTCGCGCTGGGCCGCCCGCCCGCCGAGCAGGAAGCGGAACGCGCCCTCGCCGCTGCGCGCGCACGCAGCCTCACGAATCTCTGCTGGGCCCTGCTTAACTCGACGGAGTTTGTTTATGTCCGCTAACTCAAACAGTCCGTTGCTTTCGCGCCGCCACTTTCTCTCAAACACCGCTTTCGGACTGGGTGGCGTGGCGCTGGCGTGGTTGTTGAGCCGCGAAGAGGCGCGCAGCGCGCCATCTTCCGCGCGGCTGCCGCATTTTCCGCCGAAAGCGAAACGCGTCGTGCAAATCTTCTGCTGCGGCGGGGTCAGTCATATCGACACGTTCGACTACAAGCCCGAGTTGGAGCGGCTTCACGGAAAGACGCTGGAAGGCAAGGGCGAGAACCTTGGCTTCTTCGGCCAGCCCGGCAAGGTCATGAAGAGCGTCTACGACTTCCGGCAGCATGGGCGAAGCGGCGCCTGGGTGAGCAGCCTGTTCCCGCATCTTGCAAGCTGTGTCGATGACCTCTGCTTTATCCACTCGATGTTCGCGCGAAGCAACAACCACACGCCCGCGACCTTTCAGATGAACAGCGGGTTCACGATGAATGGATTTCCCAGCATGGGCGCGTGGTTGAGCTACGGCCTGGGCACGGAAAACGAAAATCTGCCTGCGTTCGTCGTCCTGCCCGATCCGCGCGGACTCATCGCCGGTGGATCGATCAACTGGACTTCCGGGTTCCTGCCCGCGAACCACCAGGGCGTACCATTCCGCACCAATTCGGCCGAACCCATTGTGGACTTGAACACGCCACCGACTGTTCCCGCTGCCGCGCGCTCCGCCGATATGGATCTGCTCTCGGCCATGAACCGTGAGTTCGCAGAAGCGCATCCTGGCGACGGGGCTTTCGCCGCGCGACTCCGTGCCTACGAATTGGCCGCGCGCATGCAGGCAAGCATTCCCGAGGCGACGAATCTCGACAGTGAATCCGCTGCGACAAAAAAGCTCTATGGCCTCGATGAGGATGCGAACAAAGGTTTCGCGCGGAACTGTCTCATGGCCCGGCGGCTCCTCGAACGCGGCGTGCGCTTCGTTCAGATCTTCAACGGCGGCGCCTTCGGCAGCCCGCGCATCAACTGGGACGGCCACGAAAACCTGAAGGAGAATCACGACAACCAGGCGGCCACCATGGACAAACCTGTCGCCGCGCTCATCCATGACCTCAAGCAACGCGGCATGCTGGAGGACACGCTCTTTGTCTGGGCCACGGAGTTTGGTCGCAGCCCGGCGACGCAGGGCATTAATTCCCCGGGGCGCGATCACCATCCTACGGCGTTCACATGCTTTCTCGCCGGCGCAGGCGTGAAGAAAGGCTTTCACTATGGGGAGTCGGACGAGGTCGGATATTTCGTCGCCCGCGACAAAGTCACCATTCCCGACTTTCACGCCACGATTCTGCACTTGCTCGGAATCGATCACGAGAAACTGACCTTTTACCACAACGGCATCAACCGCCGCCTGACCGACGTCCACGGCGAAGTCATCGACGGCATCCTGACATAATACCCCGGGGGTCAGTCAGCCCGAGCACCGAACCTCGGATTACCTCGTTTTGGTTGGGTTAGGGTCGGTTCGGTATCGGAGGGCCGGCGGTGCCGAGGCCGGCTGGACCCCACCTTTCCGGAAATAACCGTTACACTGCTACATTAACGTTAAAGGTTGGGGAATTCGCATTTTTAACTGCTACACGAACTGCTACACATCCGCTACATTCCTGGGAAGCCAACTTGGCGAGGGCATCGATCACGAGAAACTTCCCATTCACGATAAGATAGATGACGTTTCTTAACCCGAACCAACGCTGAAGATCCAAAGAAGAGTGGAAACTAGGATTTCATTAATTGGTCGTAGATGAGTTGGTAGGGATCGGGGGGAATGCCGAGGTCGCCGCGGAAGGGGCGGTCGAGGGCGAGGATCATGAAGATCACGAGGCCGATAAAGGTTGCGAGGAGAACGACCAGGACCATGTGCAGGCGGATTTCGTCGATGTTGAAAAAGAAGGAGGCGCTCAGACCGATGACAGCACCGGCGGCGACCACGACCCACATCACGACGGGCAGGCCTGTGGATACGGTATCGAGCCGCATGCGGCGGGAAAGCATCATGTGGTTGTACGCGCGGAGGGTTTCGGCGTGCAGGAGTTTCTGGCCTTCGGTGACCGGTTCGGATGCGAAGAGAGTCGCCTGAAAGAGATTCATGTGCCCGACACCTCCGTGCGGCACTTTTCCGCCGCGCTGCAGCAGCCACGCCTGATCAATCACGTAAGACACGTAATCTCGAAGGTGCTTTTGAAGCTGGCTGCGCGCGGGTTCGGGATATCCGGTCACATCCCGATATAGCGCGGCCAACGCGGTGGCCTCCTGTGAAACGATCTTCGATACGTCCGAGTAATTCTGCCAGACCCTGACTGCGATCAATGCCACAGCGAGTCCATAAAAAACCAGGACGGACTGCACCATGGCTCCAGCAAATTCCGAATCTTCGATCCGCACGCGCCAGTTCGGCAGCAGCCGGCGTCGCACAAACAGGAGGCCGCCGATTGCGAAAAGACACAGGACAAGGATGATCGCCGGCCCGGAGATGGCGAGCGGAAGGTCGAACAGGAATGCA
>DASRHX010000221.1:0-3411 GCA_035650295.1 Bryobacteraceae bacterium
TACCTGTACGCGCTGGACAACGACGGCCTGTTGCGGTGTCTGACCGCCGCAACCGGCAAGCTGGTCTGGAAGACCGACGCGCTGCTCGGCGAGCACGCGATGTACGGGACGGCATTCTTCGTCAAGAACGGCGACCGCTACTTCATCAACAACGACCGCGGCGAACTCATCATTGCCAAGCTCTCGCCCAAAGGCTACGAAGAGATCAGCCGCGCCTCGCTCATCAAGCCAACCTCAAACCCCGGCAACCGCCGCGAACTCGGCTCGGTCAACTGGACTCACCCCGCCTACGCCAACCGCCACCTCTATACTCGCAACGACGAGGAGATCATCGCTGTGCCGCTCGCCGCAGCCCAATGAGAATCACCCGGGAGCGCATCCTCTCCATCCTCGGTCCCGCCCCCAAGCCGCAACACGTTTGGGAAAAGCAGTTCGACTACCATGACAGCGAACTCGCCGAACTCGCCCAAATGGATTGGGATCAAATACCCGACGACTACTTCTGGTACTACTTCCACGACCTCGCTTACGTCGACCTGCAACCGGGTCTCTTCCGGCACGTCTTCCCGGCATGCCTGAAATATTGGTACGAAACCATGATGCGGAACGAAGGCGCATCACGAGGCGATGCGGACTTCCACTACGCGCTGATGCGTGGGCAAATTGCAGAGAAGATGCTGTCGGAACCGGAACGGCGCTCCTTCTACAACTTCCTCAGCGACGGCTTTCTCGACCGCGTCGAGATGGAGCGAGGCTTCGTGTACCACCAATCGCAAGACAAGTTCGTCGCCAGTGGTCTGTCCGCGAACGCCTGGATCTTTCGCTTCAACTCCCTCGGAATCGTCGCACCGGTGGTCCGCCAGATCTGGGAGGATTGGTGGGCCCTGGATGATCCTGGAAAGGCCGTGTGCGCGGTGATGTACGCGTCCGGGCTAATCTACGTTCGGGGCGAGAATCCAATCTACGGCGTTTGGACTCCTGAGTACGGCGGAGGCGGTCCCTATCTTACCGAGACCGACAGTTCACTCTTCGACTGGCCTTGGCGGGAGGACAATCTCGACTTCCTTCGCCAGACTCTGGCCGTCGATTGGATCACCCGCAAGCTCCATCAGGCGGCTGACACTCTATCCATGCACCCCGAGGCCGAACTGGCCAGACGCGTGGCAGTCGACGCCGCCACACGGAAGGACGTCATCCAAACCCGGCTAGGCAACTTGCTCGAGAATCTCTCCAGGCTGGAACTCGCAAAGGACCATTGGGACTAGAAGTGTTAGGCGGCGAATATCTCCTTCAACCTCTTACCCACAATCTTGTGCTCCTCCCCGCGCATCACCCACACCGAGATCAGCAGCTTCCCAGCACCAGGCCGCTGCACATGAATCGGCGGATCGCCGCCCATCAGCTTCTCCTGCGCTTGCTGTGCCGTCATCCCCTTCGCGGCCTCATCCCACTTCACAACGACGTGCGGCAGCTCATTGGCGATCACCGGAATGTGCCGCTCTGTCTCCACGCCCTTCACTCCCTTCACTGCCTCGCGAATCGACGCCACGCGCGACTCCAGCAGCTTCCACTCCGCCGCGTGATCCGCCTTCAAATACCGCTCCACTGCCGCCAATAACCCGCACAGCTCCTCTTTCCCCACCTTCATCCCGCGCCCGATCCCGCCATACGGCGACATCGCCGGATACGACGCCTCGATCAGGTCCTTCCGCCCAAGCAACAGCCCGCTCGCCTGCGGACCGCGCAGCGCCTTGCCGCCCGAGAAGATCACCAGGTCGAAGCCCATCTTCGTGTACTTCCACAGGTTCTCTTTCGGTGTCGCATCCGACGCCGCGTCGTTCATCGTCGGGATGCCGCGCTCCTTGCCAATCTTGATGAACTCCTCGGCCTTCACCTGCCCGTCATGCTCGGCCTTGTTCAGGAAGAACATCATGCCCGTGCGTTCGTTGATTGCGGCTTCCAGCTCCTTCCGCGTCTCGACCGTCACCACCTTCGCCCCGCACAGCTCCATCTGATGCTCATAGCCCGAACGGTGCGTCTTCTGCTGAATCACCTCGTACTTGATTCCGTCGCGACCCGGCAACTGCCGCAGCTTCTTCGCGTCGCCTTGCGACAGGCACGCCGCCGTTCCCACCGTGATCGCCGATGCCGCCCCGCACGTCACCATTGCAGCGGGCGCCTGCAATAACTCCGCGATCCGCGCCCCCACCTTACGCTCCAACTCCGGTAGCGGGATGAAGAAGCGCGAAGCCTCTTCCATCGCCCGCACAACCTCCGGCGGCATGATCGATCCGCCCAGCACCGTCACCACTCCCACTCCATTGATCACGGGCTTCACACCCAGGCTCGAATAAAGGGGCGAGGGCGAAGTTGCAGTCCAACTCGTTGTGGCCGCTGCGGCAGCGGCGGGCGATAGCGCGGCGGCTTTCAGTACTTGGCGGCGGGAAGTCTTCATGATGTTCGATTATAGTGGCACGGTATGCGTCTGCCAATCCTCCTCCTTTGCGCCTCCGCGCTCACGGCCCAAACTCCATACGATCTCCTCCTCAAGGGCGCGCACGTCATCGACCCCAAGAACAAGATCAGCGCCCTCCGTGACGTGGCCATCAAAGACCGCCGCATTGCCGCTGTCGAGCCCAACATTCCCGCCGCGCAGGCGCGCAAAGTCGTCAGTGTTGCTGGGCTCTACCTCGTTCCCGGCCTGATCGATCTTCACGCCCATGTCTTCTCCGGCTCAGAAGGACGCAGCCTTGCCGGGGGCGAGGCCAGCATCTTCCCAGACACCTTCGCCCTCCGTGTCGGTGTCACCACCGTTGTCGACGCCGGCTCCTCCGGCCGCTCCAACTTTGCCTACTTCAAGAAGACGGTCATCGACCGCGCCCGCACCCGCGTCCTCGCCCTCCTCAACATCGGCGCAGCGGGCATGCCTGGCGATTCCGAGGAACAGAACGTCGCCGAAATGGACGCCAAGGCCGCGGCCGACCTCGCCAAGGCCAACCCCGACACCATCGTCGGCTTCAAGGTCGCCCACTATCGTGGACCCGATTGGACCCCCGTCGAACGCGGCGTCGAAGCGGGCACTCTCGCCAATCTCCCCGTCATGATCGACTTCGGCCAGTTCCGCCCGGAGCGTCCCTTCCAGGACCTCGTCCTCAAGAAGCTCCGTCCCGGTGACATCTACACGCACTGCTTCTACGTTCCAGTCCCCATGCTCGACGCGCAGGGCAAACTCCTGCCCTATCTCTTCGAAGCCCGCAAGCGTGGCGTGCTCTTCGACGTCGGCCACGGCGGCGCGGCCTTCGAGTTCCGCCAGGCCGTCCCCGCCGTCAAGCAGGGCTTCCCGCCCGACACCATCTCCACCGACGTCCACTCCGGCAGCCTCAACTCCGGCATGAAGGACCAGCTCAACGT
>DASRHX010000222.1:0-10474 GCA_035650295.1 Bryobacteraceae bacterium
AGTGGAGAGAGAACTGCCTTCGCCGTTGCTCCGTTCATTTTCGCCTCGAATGTCCATTCCATCGGCGGCAGTTCGGTTTCCGAGCGTACCGTCGTTAGCCAGCCGGAAGCGATTGCTTGCGCAAATCCGCCAAACTCCGGCGCGCCATCGACGGTTATCCAATGCTCTTCCCGGTTTTGCGACATACGCTTGTCCAGGCAGGGGAGCGCGACGTCGATCATTGGGACTTCATCCGTCGCATCGCACAGGCTGGCTGCCACTCGGCCCAGTTTGTTAGCGGCGATTTCATAGAGGCGACCGCGCAGATGCTGATGCTCCGCTTCCGGGAGGCCCAACCGCAGGCCATCCTGAAGCGGGATCCACGCCAACTCCGACGTGCCCGCCGTCCTGTCCAGGCGCGCCAACGCAGCGACGCCGGTGGTTTGAAACGGAGGGAGCCGGAGAATGCCGCTGGTGCCTTCCTCAAGGGCGCAAACACGAATCTGAAAGGGGGTGAGCTCGGATGCAGTGTTCATGGCAGTATTTCTTGCGCCTTGAGTGTAGGCGAGAAATTCCTGGAATCGGATCGCCGTCATTTCGGGCGGGAAGCGACGATTCGCGCTATGTAATTGCCAATTGGCGACTTGAGCCGCGGCGCAAATTCTTTTTGCTCGCTTGTGAACGTGATTGCACCAAATAGCGATTGACGTCGCTCAACGAGGCAAACAACCCCCGGAAATTCGGGCCCGTTCGCGCCGGAAGAGTGCGCGCCGCACGGAAGTCGCGAGCCGTGAATAAATTGCTGCCCGCAATGACCGCCACACCCATGGGCCTGTACTCATGCGTCCCCGCGGCCCAGGCAGTGTCGTGATCGGTCCATAGTGCGAAGCCCATTGGCGGTACTCATATGATAGGCCTTCGCCTGTTTCCGTTCTGTCACGTCAAGGCTGGGCTACCGCCGGCATTGCGCGGATCACGCCGCCGACGTGCCGCTTGATTTCGTCGATCTCGGCGATCTCCCAATACCAATCGTCGTAGCGCAGAATCTGGCGCCGGGTCGAATAGACTTCGAATGAATCGGGACCGGCGGAGTCCACCAGATCCTTGGCATACTTCTTCGCCCTCTCCACGCACTTTTGAAGCGTGACACCGCGCGGCCGCGGGTCCATGATGAGGGCAATCAAATAGAGTTCCACCAGATTTCCGAGAGCCCAATGCCGCAGCACGTTTTGCCGGTCGCGCAGGTCGTTAATCGACTGGTCGTGGGCCATATTCCACAGAACGACCGGATTGTTGTGTTCTTCATGCGGTTCCAGCAGCAGATCGATGACCGGAGCCTTCAAGCGTCGCAGAATGAGATCGAGTGAAAGGAATTGAACGACGGCCCAACCCTTTTCGCGACTGAGCTCGAACACATTCCAGTAATGCTGCCGGGACTTTTGCAGCAATCGCTGCCACTTCTCCGTGTACGGCGCACTGTCCTTAACGTTATGCGAGAAGTAGTAGTAGACCTGCGCGCAACGTTTGTCCGTCGCCGCCAGCTTGCCCGCCAGTTCGGCGCGATCGCCAACTCCGCTCTCGAACAATCGCTCCACGCGCCGCCTCGCCGCCTCCATCTTCTCGGTTGCGTCGTCCAGCATCGGCGTCTTCGCCGGATCAGGCGGTATGGGCGCGGTTGGGCCCGCGGGCACTGTCTCGGGCGATTCCACGCGCTCGGTGACAAAATCGGCGAACTTCATGGCCGCCTCCATGCTCCGATAGGTCTGCCTAACCTGAACGCCCGTAAGCCACTCGTGAAAATTGTTCGGCAGCGACGCGTACGCCGTGACGCTGGCCCAGTCGTGCGTCGTCGGATACATCGTGTGGAGCCTACGCCGCAAATCGTTCAATGCAATGCGAGGGTCCAGTCCCCATAAAAGCGGCTCATACATCGCCCTCACGAAAACCGATGACGCGGCCACCGATAGCGGAAACTGGCTCGCGATCACCATGGGAATTTCCGCTTGGTGCAGCGCAAACGCCACGCTCCCTCCCAAGCCGCCCACCGTTCCCTGGTTGCCGCTGTCGCAACTGGCGACCGTGACGACAAGCGGCGACGCCAGACGCCGGGAACCCGTAGCGCGAACGGCCCGCAGCGCCGTGGCCAGGCGTTCGCCGCTCACGCGGTCGACGCCATCGTTGGTCATCGGTTGGGGATCGTGCAGCGCCAGGCCGAAGCGCGTGTCGTAGCCGTCCGAATACTCGATACCGTGGGCGAGGATGTGCACATGCGAGAAGTCGTCTTGCGCGCAGGCGCGTTCGATCATGGCGCAGGACGCATTCGGCAGCACCGTGAGATGCTCGTCGAAACGTTTCTGCTCGTCGGGCTCGGCATAGTTGGCCCACGGCTCCAGCAATCGCCGCAACGTCTCCAGATGGTCTTGCCAAGGCACCGCGCCAACATTGCCGGGCGAGGCGTAGATGAACAGCACTTTGGGATTCTGAGGCCAGTTCCAACTACGCTCGGCGACGCGGCGCACCTCGCGCGTCATGCAGATGGGGTCCTTGAATTGCAGCAGGAGAGGTTGCCCCGAGCCGGGAAAGCCCGGAGGCGATAGCGTGAGTTCGAAGGGCAGCAGCGCAAGTTCGGATGCCGACAGAATCATCCGGAGATGAGTCGCCCGGTTCGGGTCCCGCAAGCGGAGACCCGAGTCGTCGTTCAGGGCGTCATCGCGGTTCATCTCGGCGACCAGTCCCGGCACCTTGCCCAGCAGGTCGGCCAGCACTTGCGCGGTGTCCTTTACTTGGAACGCCCGCGACTCCTGTCCCAGGGCGTAGCTCAACGCCCGCAACCGGTGAAGAAACTGGTTGTGCTCGAAAGGCACTTGCAGCGTAGTCGCCGGGTGGTTTTCACATATTGCCAGGTATTGCGTCAGCGGAGACAGGAGCTGATTGTTCGGCGGCCCATGCCGCAACAGTTCAAATTTGATCTGTTTCAAACAAATCTCCCTAACTCTGTGGAGCCTGCACCAAGCCGCTGCCGACATCCCCGGGAGCGAAGCCCGGGGCCAGGCCGGCGAACGTTCCTGACGCCAGCAGCCGCGCGGAAAGCAGTTTGCTATTTAAGGGACCGATCGTCTTTAGTTTTTGCGCCCACAGGGCAGCAACGCCTGCCACATTCGGAGTGGCCATGCTGGTGCCGCTCATGGAAACGAGCCCGCCTCCGCGCTTGGCCGACGTGACGGCCACGCCGGGTCCGGAAATCATGGCTCCTGTGTTCGAGAACGGCGCCACGGTGAGACCGGCAGCCGACTGGCCGAGGGCTGCCACCGAAATCATACCGTCGGAGACGGCCGGCGGCGCGACGGCGATCTTAAAGTCGGGATCGAGGTTGGTCCGGCTCTCGTTGCCCGCCGCTGCAATCAATAGCGTGGTCTGCATGAAATCGCTCAATGCGAAAACCATGGCTGCAAGCTTGTCAAATAGCAAGACGTTCAGCCGGTATCCTTCCAACGCGCGCGAGGTGGCTACTTCCGGCGGCATGCCGGCACCCACCATTTGCTTCTGAAAGCCGGGGAAATCCATGCCAAGCGACATGGAAATGACGTTGGCGCCTTCTCCGACGGCCCACTGGATGGCCTTGACAATCTGGTCGCTTCCACCGCCACCCGGACCGAGCACTTTCCCGATCAATGCCTTCTTCACTCCACGCGCAACGCCGATGCGCACACCATTCACGTCACGGCCGAAAATCGTGCCGGCACAATGCGTGCCATGCCCATGCCCGTCGCTAGCGTCGGCGCTACCAGTGAAGCTCTTCGTAACGAGGTTTACCCCGGCGAACGCCGGGTGGGTCGAATCGATGCCCGTGTCGAGCACCGCGACGACGATTCCATCTCCCGTGAAGGGCGAGCTCACCGCCCCTACAGCCTGGACGCCCCAATCCGGTCCGGCCGCCGTGGGAGCGGCGATTCCTTCATCCAGCGGCTCGACCAGCCGCATCGGCATGACGGGCGCCACGGCCGCGACATCGTTTTTCCGCGCAACAGCGGCGGCATCGCCCGCGCTGAGCATCTCCATTTCGACGGCAACCTTGGCCACGCCCGGGGCTGCGCCCGCTGGCGCCGCGCCGGGTCCGCCTAGAAATCCCCCTGGTCCACCAGCTGGACCAAAGGCCCGGAGAATGATATGTTCCTGTTTCACGTGTCCTCCCGTGAGTGCTGCGGCGCCGTGCCCAGCATAGGCGCGCCGGGATACTGAAGTAAGTTAGGTGCGGCCACTAAGTGGCCATGCGCTTCCCCTCCGGAAGCGCTGATGATCTGCGAGTGAGTGTACGCAAGCGAGAAGTTCAAGTCAAGTAAGCGAAGATCGAGGCCTTTCCCCGCCAGGATTTCGTGCTCCGTGTGCACTATGATGAAATCGTCGTGATGAAAAAACTGATTCCGCTTTTATTCGCCGCTGTCTTTGCCTTTGCGTCGGGCGAATTCCCCGAGCCTTCCGTCGACGTCAAGCCCACGCCGGGAACGCTTCAGAAGGCAGTCTTCGCGGGAGGCTGTTTCTGGTGCACGGAGGCTGTCTTTGAACAGATCGCCGGCGTCACGAATGTCGTTTCCGGATATTCGGGTGGCGAAAAATCCACGGCGACCTACCAGCAGGTGGGCACGGGCACCACGGGCCACGCCGAAGCAATCGAGATCACCTATGACTCGACGAAAGTCACCTATGGCCAACTGTTGAAAATTTTCTTCAGTGTTGCGCACGATCCCACACAACTCAATCGGCAAGGGCCAGACCGCGGGCCGCAGTACCGGTCGGCGGTTTTTTACATCGGCGATGACCAGAAGAAGGCGACCGACTCCTACATCGCGGCGCTGACGAAGTCGAAGGCATACGACCAGCCGATCGTCACCGAGGTGTCACCGTTCAAGGCCTTCTACGAGGCTGAGGGCTATCACCAGAACTTCTGCTCACGCAACCCGAAGAACCGCTATGTCGAAGCCATTGCCATGCCGAAAGTGGACAAGACGAAGAAGCAGTTTCCAGGGATGCTGAAGAAGTAGCCCGCTACCCCTTGAACGTAAACTCCGCCGTTCCCGCGCCACTCGGCGCCAGCGTGACTTTGGCTTCCTGCTTGCCGAATTTTTCATGCCAGGCGGTAAGTGTGTATTCACCGGGCGGCAGGCCGGCGAGCTCGAAGGTTCCGCCTTCGCCCGTTACGGCAAAGTATGGATGCGCCACTACGCAAATGTAGCTCCTCATCCAGGAGTGCACGTTGCACTTGACGGGAATCATGATCTCTTCCACGCGGAACGTGCGCTCAATCTCCGGCGCTCCGGGGGGTTGGCCTTGATTCCACTCGCGGTTCTTCTCGGGAATCGGATGAACATTGTGCGTCACTGGATCGCTGTTGCTGACAAGCAGCGGCTGACCCGTCATGACGCCGACCACGTGCGGCGCAAACATGCATCCCCTCTGATCGATTTTCACTGGCGCCTTGGGCGGTTCAAATTTTTTCCCCTCCAACCCTGCGCTGACATAAACGAAGACGTTGGCGAGTGAGCCGTCCTTATTCAAGATGACTTCTTCGGACTGTACGGGACCCTTGTGCGAGCGTTTGCACTCGGTCTCTTCGCTCGACATGTCGATGACCTTACGCACCGGTTTGGGGCCCAAGTACATTACCTTTCCAGTGACTTTGGCTGCCGTCGCGGGATCCACCTTCGTGAAGGCCACAACCGCCTCAGGCGCCTGTTTGGGCGCTTCCTTGCCGCTCTCAACACCGCCTCCGCAAGCAGCCATCAACGCGCCCGCTCCACCAACGAGGAACTCTCGTCTGTTCCTGCTCATTAGCGGGCCTCTGCCTTCTTGGTGTTTGGATCGTCGATTCCGGGCGGAATCACGCCGGTCAACGCCTCCATGAAGGTGACCAGTTCATCCCGTTGCTGCTTGGACAACTTCAAGGTCTTGATCTCTTTGTCGAGATGCTCGTTCGAGTTCCCCCCTCCGATGTAGAAGTCGACCACTTCCTTCAAAGTCTTGTGGCTGCCATCGTGCATGTACGGAGCGCTCAAGGCGACATTGCGCAGTGAAGGAGTTTTGAACGCGCCGCGATCGGCGTCGTTCTTGGTTTGGTCGAAGCGGCCGAGATCGCTGAGTTCGCCCTTGGCGTTCATCCCAACGCCGAGGTTGTGAAACTTGTTGTCGGTGAACAGCGCGTACTTCTCGCCGATCGTGTGGCAGGTGGCACAGTTGCCTTTGGCCGGATTCCGGAACACTTCCAGGCCGCGGATGGCAGCCGCGCTCATTGCTTTCTTGTCGCCGCCATACTGGTATCGGTCAAATGGCGAGTTGCCGCTGATAATGGTGCGCTCGAAACTGGCGATGGCCTTGGCTACCTTCTCATAGGTCACTGGTCCGGGCCCGAAGGCCTTGTCGAATTCCGCTTTGTATGGAGCGTCGGCAATGATTCGCTCCACTACGCCCTCGTGCGTCATTCCCATTTCGATGGGATTGGCTACCGGCCCTTCGGCTTGTTTTTCCAGGCTGGGCGCGCGTCCGTCCCAGAACTGAAGCGCGTAATATGCGGCGTTCATGACGACAGGCGCGTTTCGCTTGCCCCTGCCCCCCTTGACCCCATCGCTGACGGATTTACCGTCGCTGAAGCCGTGGTCAGGGTGATGGCAGGTAGCGCAGGAAATCGATTGATCGATCGATAGGCGGCCGTCGTAATAGAGCTTGCGTCCAAGCGCGATTGTTTCCGCCGTGGGGGGATTGTCCTCCGGTATGGGCACCGGCGGCAACCCTAGAGGCGCCTTGATTTCCACGGTGGTTCCAATGGGCTTCACCAGTGGCGAGGCCGTCTTCTCGGCTTCCTTTGGCGCCGGCGAACAGCCGAGCAGAAGCACGAGTCCTAAGGAGAGGGAGGGTACGCGAATGAACATGAACCATCAATTGTATCGATTCCCGTTCTCCCTGCAGAATTCCCTCTATCGTCCCCACCCGGCTAGAATGAGGGGTATCCCATGAAAGCGCGCATCACTGTTTATCCCAAGCCGTCGGTTCTCGATCCACAAGGTCAAGCCATCGCCCAGTCGTTGCGTGGGCATGGCCATCCCCAAATTCTCGACGTTCGGCAAGGAAAGATTTTTGAAATCGAACTCCCGCCGGAGAAATCCCGCTCGGAGGCCGAACAAGAGGTGGAAGCCATTGCTCACGAGGTTTTGGCCAATCCGGTAATCGAGGAATACCGCGTGGAAATCTTGGACTAAGCGCTACATTAAACCCCCAGAAAGTCCGATTCACTAAAAATATGTGCGGAATCGTTGGATACATCGGAAATCGTCAAGCTGTGCCCATCATCCTCGATGGCCTGCGGCGTCTGGAATACCGTGGCTATGACTCGGCGGGCCTTGCCGTGGTGGATCAGCAGAAAAGGTTGGTGGTTCGCCGGGCATCGGGCAAACTGAGGAACCTGGAAGAGAACATCCGCGATCAACCTGTCGAGGGTGTGTTCGGCGTGGGGCACACGCGCTGGGCCACGCACGGCCGTCCGACCGAGGAGAACGCGCATCCCCATGTCGACTCCAAAGGCGACATCGTTGTGGTCCACAACGGCATCGTCGAGAACTACCTTGTGCTCAAGCACGAATTGCAGGAGTCCGGCCATAAATTCAAGTCGGAAACCGACACTGAAATCATTGCCCATCTCATCGAGAAATATTACGAGGGAAAGCTAGAAGATGCCGTTCGCAAAGCGCTGAAGCGCATCACGGGTGTATTTGCGCTCGGCATTATGTGCCGCAACGAGCCGGGCAAAATCGTCGGTGCGCGCAGTGGTCCTCCGGTCGTCGTCGGACTCGGCGACAACGAGTACTTCCTGGCCTCCGACGTGCCGGCCATTCTTTCCCACACTCGCGACATGATCTTCCTGGACGACGGCGACATCGCTGTCATCACCCCAGAAGGCGTGCAGTTGACGGACCTTGATGGCAAGGTGTTGAAGCGCCAGGTTTCACACATTATGTGGGACCCGATCATGGCCGAGAAGGGCGGGTACAAGCATTTCATGCTCAAAGAAATCTTTGAGCAGCCCCGTGCCATCCGCGACACCATGCTTGGCCGCGTCTCACAGGACACGGGCAAGATCTTCCTCGATGAGGTAAACCTCACTCATGACGAGTTTGCCCGCTTCTCGCAGGTCAAAATAGTCGCCTGTGGAACCTCGTGGCACGCCGCGCTTGCTGGAAAATTCATGATCGAGCGGCTCGCCCGAATCCCGGTCGAGGTCGACTACGGCAGCGAGTTCCGTTACCGCGATCCCATCGTGACGCCAGATACGCTGACCGTCGTCATTTCCCAATCCGGTGAAACTGCCGACACCTTGGCCGCACAGCGAGAGGCAAAATCGAAGGGCTCGAAAACGCTTTCTATCTGCAACGTCGTTGGTTCCATGATCACGCGCGAAGCTGTGGGCAACCTGCTGACACACGCCGGCCCGGAGATCGGCGTCGCTTCGACGAAGGCTTTCACGGCGCAGTTGACCGCCATGTTTTTATTAGCCCTTCACCTGGGTCAGGTAAGGCGTGGCGAAGAGGACCCGGAACTGTTCACTCTCACGCAGGAGCTCTTAAAGATCCCGGGAAAGATGGAGGCTGTGCTGTCGAATGACAGTTACTACGAAGATCTTTCGCGTAATCTATTCCGTGCGGCCGACTTTCTTTTCTTGGGCCGCGGCATCCACTATCCGATCGCGCTCGAAGGCGCGCTGAAGCTCAAGGAGATCTCCTACATTCACGCCGAGGGGTATCCTGCCGGTGAGATGAAGCACGGCCCCAACGCCTTGATCGACGAGCAGCTTCCCGTGGTCGTGCTCGCAACGCGAGATCCCAACAGCGAGGCCTCCCGGCTGCGCTTTGAGAAAACCTTCTCCAACATTCAAGAGGTAAAGGCGCGTGGCGGCATCGTCGTTGCCGTCTGCTGCGCCGCCGATATGGAGGAGGTCGCCAAAGTCGCCGATCACCGGATCTTCATTCCGACCACGCACGAACTCCTGCTCCCGCTGCTCGAGATCGTCCCGCTGCAACTGCTGGCGTATCACATCGCTGTTCGCAGGGGCTGCGACGTCGACCAGCCGCGCAACCTAGCCAAGTCCGTGACAGTGGAATAGCGAAGCTCACGTGCGCCAGGGATTCACGCAGCTCTCCGTTGCCACGCGGGGCAAAGGGTTCTACGAAATCACTGCGCAGATACAAGCGTGGGTCATCGAGCAGACCATCTCCAATGGCGTGCTTACGGTCTTCATCCGGCACACGTCGGCGTCGCTGATGATCCAGGAAAATGCGGATCCGGACGTCACTCGCGATCTTGAAGCCTACTTCTCACGCCTGGTGCCGGAGAACGACCCGCTTTACATCCACACGACCGAAGGGCCCGACGACATGCCCGCCCACGTGCGGTCGGCCCTCACCCAGACTTCGCTCTCCATCCCCATAATCGGTGGACGAATGGTGCTTGGCACCTGGCAGGGCATTTATGTATTCGAACACCGCCGGCACGCGCATAAGCGCGGCGTGGTGCTGCATCTGATCGGAGAGTAGGCTCCCGCTCGTTCAGCTACTCGATCCTTAGGTTCCCCACGAACAGACTGGCGTGCAGCTTATATTTGCCCGGCGAGTAATGGCGTGTGAAGGAACGAAAGAAACCGCCCTTCCTTTTCCTAAACGCAACCGCCTCCAGATCGCCTATGCGCACGCTCGTATCGATGGTCGAATAGTCGTCCGGCCGCCCGAGCTGAATCTTCAGGTCACCCGCCATCATTTCGATGTCCTTGTTTCCCGCGACCCCGCGCACGCTCACATCGCCGGCCTTCACGCGAACCGTCAGGTCCGTGTTTTCCGGCACTTCAATCAGAATTTTGTAGTTATTGGTACCGCCGCCCCTCACCGTCAGTCGCGCTGAGCTTACCCCGCCGGACCAGTCGATCCGGGTGTGGGACGGGTCATAGCCTTCCGGCACCTCGCAGCGCACGCGCACTTTTTTGTCCGGCGTGCCCAGAATGCGCACCTGGCTTGGCTTGACGCTCAAGGCCAGTTCCCGGATGCCCACCGCGCCCACTTCAAACCCTTCCCGGCAGGTGGAGGCGCTGTTCGCGCCGAACATCGCACCGCTGGTGACTACCGCTGCAGCCAGCAAGGATTGCGCTCTCATACTGATCCCATACGGATCGTGCGGCTGAAAGTTCCGGCAAGTTTTCCGAACTGCCTACACGCCGGGCGCCAACCGTTTTACACTCTCCGTATGCATTCTCTCCGGCTAGCCGCCGCTGCCCTCGGCCTCGTGGCCCTGGCGCCGGCCCAGACCACTACTCCTGCGTACGACTTGCTCATCAAGGGCGGGACGGTCATTGATCCCAAGAACAGCCGCAACGCCTTACTCGACGTAGCCATTGCAGGCGGCAAGGTGACCAAGGTGGCCGCTAACATCCCCGCCGCCGAGGCCAAACGTGTGGCCAACGCCC
>DASRHX010000223.1:0-11774 GCA_035650295.1 Bryobacteraceae bacterium
GATCGTCCGAGGGAGGAACTTCACCGGTGAAGAAGTTTCGCGCGGCAGTGCGAGAGTGGCCATCGTGGATGCCACGCTTGCGAAGCGGCTGCATCCGGCGGGTGACGTAATCGGGATGAGCATACTTTCGGTCGACTGGCCGTACTGCAAAGAGTCGTGCCAGATCGTGGGGGTGTCGGGAGCGATCCGGCAGATTGGGCCCGAGGAGGCGGCGCGGCCGGAGATCATCCTACCGGGCCGATGGAAGACGAGTTCCGTTGTCGTGCGGTCGACGGGTGATGTGTCCGCGCTGGGGATGGCGATTCGAAGCGTGGTTGCGAGGCTCGACGGGCAGCTGCCGGTTGGGAAGATGGAGTGGATGACTGCGTCGCTGGCGGGGACAACGGAAGAGCGCCGTTTCAACCTGGCTTTGACGGGTGCATTCACGGGACTCGCGCTGGCACTGGCTGGGATTGGCGTGTTCGCGGTGACCGCGTTTGGAGCGGCACAACGGGCGCGGGAGTTCGCGGTGCGCACGGCGGTTGGGGCAATGCCGTATCAGGTGGTCATGGAGGTGCTGCGGCAGGCATTGCCCGGATTGTTGGCGGGAGCGGCGGTGGGACTGGCGGTGTCGGCTCCGTTGATGCGTTCGTTGAGAAGCTACCTCTATCACGTAGAGCCGATGGATTGGACGGCGTACGCGGCGGCAATTGGAGCGCTACTGGCAGTTGCCGCGGCGGCGCTGGCGCTTCCCGCGCGGAAGGCCGCCCAAGTCGACCCCGCGGCTGCATTACGGCACGACTGACACACGCAATCAGGCCGGAACGGCGGATTCTGCGGGATTCCACTAGGACTATTTGGGAAAGCCGGTGTGATTGCGGACGTTGCGGGCCTGCCAGAGGTGGCGGCGGTCGTGGCCGCACAGGATCCACATGGCCATGCCGAGTTCGTAGCGGACCCAGCTCGCGGCGGGTGAAATGACTTTGATGCCCGCGAGATCGACGCCGTTGGCGGAGATCATGAGTTGTTTGAGGCGTTCGTGGGACGCCTGAAACTCACCCATTACCTGGCCGATGTCGGCCTGCTTGGATTCCGCGTTCTTGGGCCAGAAGTGCCGGGGGGCGCTGAAGCGCATCTTCACGGGCGGTTGAATCTTGCGGTAGAAGTAGCGCGAGAGAAAGCCATAGGTAAAGGGGCCCTCGCTCAACAGCCCTTCCGCGCGAGCCTTGGTGATGCCAACCGAGATAGTGGTCATCATCAGACCGTTGGCAACGTTCAGGTGGTCTAGATTTTCGGCCAGAGACCATTTTCCTGGGGCGGGCGACCAGTTGAACTGCTCGTTATTGATCTTGTCGACGAGTCCTTCGGCTTCCTGGACGATGACGTCGACCTGATAGAGGAGACGGTCGATTTCAGGGTTGATTTTGAGATCGGGAGCACGTGCAGGCAAGGGCATTGGAAACGTTCCGTGGGGAATCTTCAGTTTAACAAGTTCGGGCCGGGGCGGCATCATCGGTCCCCGGTATTTTCCATTTTATTCGCCCTGCAGGGCGGTTTGCCGGTAGCCGATTACTAAGTGAGGCTGGAGCCTGACCTATGAGCGGGGATGCCAGCCTTAGGAAGCCAGGATGAGCATGTCCACCTTACCAACCCAATCACCCAAGTGGGCGTGGAATCGCCCTAGTTTTGCCCTGGAGACTACCTAAAGCGATGGATTATCGGTACTTCGCTGATAGTATGTGGACATAGACGGAGGGCAGTGAATCCGAGAAGGATCACCCTCCAGAAAGGCACCAGCCCCGAAAAGGGACCGGAGGAAGGAAAAGGCCATGCGTTGCTTACATTGTGGAAAGCGGATCGGCCTTCTCCGTAGCTTGCAGGATCGCCAGTTTTGTAGCGAAGACCACAGGTTGCGGGCGAAGAGAATGTACTCCGCGCGCATGGCACGAGGCAGCTCCGTCGATTTTGAAGACGGTTGGGTAGTCACCGCAAGCGAGATCCAAAGTGAAAAGAAGGCGCAAGCTGGCTTTGGAGTGGGTTCCGGCGCGGTGCTGGTGGTCGTCACGCTGGCATTGACTCTGCTTCTTCCCCACGCCGATCAAAGCGGGATCAAATCACCCATCAGTTACCTGCCGCCAACAGCTGGTCTCGGTGACAAATTGACGCGAGCATTACCTTTCAAGGGTTCCATCAAGCTGCGTGAAGAGTTTACCGCGGATCTACGCGACTGGCAGAGCGCGAATCCGAGCATGGATTCCGAGGCCGGACGCGTGGACGATTGGGTAGTCAGGGCGGGCGCCATCTATCCTTCTGCTCTCAAGCTGTGGAAGCCAACCCTCACCTTGAGCGATTACCAGATGAAGTTTCAAACCCGCATTGAGAGCAAGGCTGTCGGCTGGGCGTTTCGTGCCCAGGATGACCAAAACTACTACGGGACCAAACTCATTGTTTCGAGGAGCAAGGATAGCCTCCGGGCCGAAATAGGGCGCTGGGCCACCGTAGGGGGCCATACGGTCGGCAAAGTGCAGTTGCCGATTCCGATCAATATCCAGCCGGGCAGGACGTATGACGTTCAGGTAACGGTGCACGGCGACAAGTTCACGACCCTGGTCAACGGCCAACTCGTGGATGCGTGGAACGACCGGCGGCTCAAGCGAGGCGGCATAGGCTTCTTCGCGGAGAACGGTGAGCGTGCGGCCCTGGACTGGGTGTCAATCACCGAGCGCGACAGCCTCTTGGGTGGCTTCCTCAACTTCGGGTTGATCGTTCCTCCGCAAATACTGTATTAACGCTGTGCCGCTGTCGCCGTGAAGGATTCGGCGTACGCTCCCCACGGTGGAGCGCCTCGGAAACGGATAGACCAGCTACACTAGTTTTGCGTGCGCCAGCCCCCGGAGTTCTTCGGAGACGAGGAACTCGACCTTCTCTACATCGGAAAGAAACTGCGGCAGTCCCAACGTGTCGAGGCCCTGTTGGATGAAGCCGGAGTGGATTACGCGATCGAAGTGGATTATTACGTCGGTGGGGTTTTGTTCCGGTCGGAACGCGCGGGCGCCTTCTTCTATGTTCGGCCGGAGGACTTTGGGCGGGCCGCGGGGACGCTCAGCGGCGCGGGCTTTGAGCCGATGACGCAGCCGGGGTAAGCCGCGAGTGCACTTGGGGCTGGAGGCAATCCGCTGCCCGGCACATTCAAGGCTGAAACGCGTTTCGATGTCACGATTGCCGACAATTCTCGTCGCGACATTTGGCGAGATTCTAAGTTAGGATTAGCACCAGCTAGTTGCGGCCGCAGACATCGGGCTGGCGGCACATTCCCGCACCGCAGCCACCCATATGGGGTTCGGGCGCAGAGCCATCGGCCGCTTTCGCCGCAAAGGTGGAAAACTGCTGCTTGAGATGGTCCTGGCCACAGCCTGGGCAAGCGACGCTAGCGCCGTTGCGCACCAGTTTCTCGAACTTTGTTCCGCAGTCCTCGCACACGTACTCAAAAATTGGCATTACATTCTCCCAACCCCATTTTATTGCGGGTTTGCGGATTGCGCACCTGGGATTGTGGGGGATGGGCCGGCAAGGGCCATCACCAGGGCATCAATGAAGCCGCGAATGCCAGTAGCGTTGGTGTTGGCGTTGTTGGCCATGACGGAAAACGCGATGATGTCGCCGGATTGGGTATCGAGATATCCGGAAAGTGATGTGACATGAGTGAGTGTTCCCGTTTTTGCGCGAACGCGCCCGTCAGTCCAGCCTTTGAAACGCAACGAGAGCGATCCATCTTCGCCCCCCAGGGGTAGGGAGTCCAGCCAGATGTCGCGATGCGGTCCCTCGTACATGGCCTTCAGCACACGTATTGTCGCTTCGGGTGAAACCAGAGCCAAGCGCGACAGCCCGGAGCCATCGAAGAAGGCGAAATCGTCACTGCGTGCGCCAAGAGAACGCAACCAGCCGCCCATCTCATCCAGCGCCGCGCGGCGCGCGCCGGCTTTGCCGCGCACGCGGGCGAGCTCACGCAGAAGCAGCTCGGCATAGAGATTCTGGCTGACCTTATTGGTGACTTGGATGATCTGCGCAAGGGGTGGCGAGGTACGGCGAGCAAGCTCGACGTTTTCTTCATCGCCGTTGACGGGTGCTTCAGCGGAGTCGCGGTGGCGTGGGCAGGCATCGCCGTCGACGATAATTCCGCGCCGGGTCAGCAGGTAACGGAAGGCATGCGCTGCGTAGCGCGCCGGATCGTCCAATGCAACATCGAGTGAAACGGGAGAACTCGCGGAGACGGTGCCCCAGAGCTCGATTACACGCCCGTCGCCGCTGCGACGCTGGCCGACTCGGGACGGACCTTTCGCCGTGGAGACGACGCGGTTAATCACTTGAAAGTAGCCTGTCTCGGGGGTGGAACGGAGATGTGCCAGCTCACCCGGCTGGCCGGCTTCTACGCGAATGGTCAGGTAGTTGTCGTGCAAGACCAACGCGCTAACGGGCGCGCCATAGTCGTAGAGCGTATCGTCCTCGCTCCAGCCTGGAGGAAACGGTTCATGGAAGTAGGCGCGGTCGTCACCGATGATGTCGCCGCTGATGCGCCGTACGCCAGACTCCCACACTTGGGTAGCGAGTTCGTCCAAGGGGCCAAGCGGATCGCTCCAGGCGCCATTCTTGCGGTAGGGCCATTCGCGGCCGGAAAGAGTGGGATCGCCGCCGCCTTGCAGGACCAAGTCGCCGGCGAGTAAGCCCTGGGGTGATGGTTTACGCAAGGTAACGACGCGGGTGACGAGGTGATGGTCAGGCCCGAGGCGGCTGAGCGCCAGAGCGGTGGCATAGAGCTTGTTGTTAGAGGCGGGAACGAAGGTGTGGCTGGAGTCGCGCTGGTAGAGAATTTCACCCGAGCCGAGATTCACTGCATAAGCGCCCCAGGCCCCGCGCGCCACAGCCGGGTATTGCTTGAGCAATTCTTCGATGCGTGTATCAATGGGGCGCGGCTCGATGCTTTGGGCCGAGCAGAGTCCGGCTCCCACCAGCATGGCCACGAGCATTCGCATCGAATACCAGTTTCTCTCAAACTACGCCAGGACGCTCCGAAAAGTATACTGTGAGGCCCGCGCACGACCCTTTCCTGCACGATGCCGCCACCATCCTGGCGACGGCGGGATCAGTGCGCAGCGAGACGGACTACACCCTGCTCATCCAGCAGGACGGAAGCCTTCACATGGTCGCCGAAAGCGATTGGCCTTTGGATAGTCTCGCGGCCCACCATGGAGCACGGCGCGCTTATCGCATCGGCCACAAAGGGACGCAGGTTTTCGTCGAGGGGCGATCAGGTTTACGCAAGTGCACCTTAGCGTCAGAGGCGCCGGCCGCGATTGCACGTTTGATGTTGAGCTCGCCTGGGTTGTACCGGCTTAATTAGCCGGGTTTTTGTTCAGCACGGCGAAGGTGACAATGTTGCTGACATAAACGTCCTGCGCAATCGTCATCTGTGTTTGCGGATTCGTGGGCAAATCGGAGTTCAACTCCAGCACCACCTGATAGAGGCCGACGGTACCAGGCATCAGTCCCGCCGAGAGCACGTTGGCTGTCTTACCACCTGCAAGCGAACTGACGAACTCAACAGGGTCGTTGAGCACGACACCGTCGTAGGCGCGCCCGGTTACCTGCTGGTAGTACGCCTCGTCCGGCTTCACGTTACCCAAACCTGTGCCCATGACAATAATGGTTTCGCCCGGAACCGCCGGATTGTCTTCCGTTACTCGCGCACCCGCCGTATTGGCACAGCACAACTGCGAGTTCGTCGCGGTGATGATGACTTGGTCGCCTTCGCGGGAACTACCGGCGATGGCGATGTTGTTGAACTCAGGTCCGGCGACACGCGCTCGCAGGCGGATACGCGTGAACGCGGCAGCCGGATAGGCTTCCACCTTGGGGTCCTGATTGATCAACTCAATCAGCCTGTCACGGACGGAGGCAAGCGTATCGCCTTCGACGACTGTGTAATTGTATTTGCGGTCTTCAATCGTCACGGTAGCGACGTCGTCCTTGCGGATCGAACCATCGACTGAGATTGTGGCGGTGGCAAACGAACTGCCGTGCAACACGATGCCTGGCCGTGGATCGGCCACGCCCTCCTCGGCAAATATGCCAGGATTCTGGCGGACTAGGGGAACGGAAATCGCGCTGGTGACGGAAACGGTTATGCCGTCGCGGCGCACCGTGCGCACAACGGCGTTCGCGCTTTGCGAGCCGTTTACTTCCCAAGGCATTTGGGCGCGAATCTCGGTGGGGGACACAAAGTAAAGAGGAGCGCGAATGCCGTCAAAATAGACCTGAACACCGGCGAGCTCGCGTGGAAGCTGTTCGGCGTTATCAGGTGCGGCGGCCGTTGTGTCCGCCAGATCTTCACCAAGAATGGCGACAACAGTTCCGGGGGCAATTTTCGCCGCGTCCTGGCCGCCCGCGAGGAAGGCTCCCGATGTGGTCGGCACGATGGTCGTGCCCGCGGTCTGCGTGACAGTGAATTCAACCTGGTTCCCCACTTCACCTGCCACACGGGCCGTAAAGATGATCGTGAACAACGTCTTGTTCGGTATGGCAAGCACATCGACGTCGCCCGCGCCGCCGTTAGCGCTGTTGATGGCGTTCACCAACCCGTCGATCAGAGTTCCGAACGTGTCGTCCTTAACCGCCTTGTATTTGTAGGAGCGATCGCGAATCTTGATCTCCACCTCGTCGTTTTCTTTCACCTCACCGGCGAAGGAGACGGAGGCAACGGCGAAAACCTCGCGGCTCGCCGAATTGCGGACGCCTGTGTTGGGAACACGGCGCTCGGCCATTGTAAACACCATCACGCGGCGGTTGAAAGGATCGCTTGCGTAGAGGTTCCGCCCATCGAAGGCGAGTGAGAGCGGAGTGCGAACGACACCCGAGCTGGCAACGCCATCTGGGTCGGCGGAATCGGAAACGGTATTTACGGTGTCGCGAACCTGGCCTAGAACTGCGTCGGCCGGCGCTCCATTCTCGGTGGGGATGGCCTTGTAAACCAATATGCGGTCGTTGCCGCCGTCTGCAATAAACAGCTGCTTGCCATCGGAGAGGGCGAAGCGCGGAAAATCCATCGTCGACGAGCACATGGCCGGATAGGTCGCATTTCCATCGTCGTCAGTGCCAGTGGATGCGCAAAGCTCTCTCACGTTATTGGCAACCGCGGTTGTCATCGTTTTCTGGCCGAGTACAACGTCGGCCGGCTGTTGATTGCGCGTAGGAATCGAATTCCAGATCAGCACGCGGTTATGACCTAAGTCGGAGACGTACAGGCGGATGCCATCGCTCGAGACGGCGACGGGGGTGAGCAGGGTATTGGCTTGAGCGTCGATCACCGCCTTGGTCAGGTCGGGCTGCACGAAGGTATTGAAATCCGGCGCGCCGAGCACAAGATCGGCCGGCTGAAAGTTGGAGTTAGGGATCGAATTCCAGACAAGAACGCGGTTATTGCCGGTGTCGGCGACATACAGCTTCCCATCTTGAATCCAAAGGCCCTGGGGCCCCTTGAACGACCGGTTGTTGGGGGTAAAACCTCCGCCGTCGTTCGGCACAACTCGAGTGAAGTCGGGCTGGCCGAGCACAACGTCCGCCGGTTGCTGATTGTTGGTGGGAATGGAACGCCAGATCAGAACGCGGTTGTTGTCAGAGTCCGACACAGCCATCACGCGGCCATCAGTGGCCACAGCTCCGGGCGTACGCATGGTGGTTGCAGAAGCCGCCTTCAATTCGGACTGGGCAAAATCCGGCTGTCCGAGAACCAACGAAGCGGAACCGACGCAGATCTGGCAGCGATTGAAATTCACTTCCAATTCCGCTTCGGGCCGGGGGATTTGTGAACTTAGATTATTAAAGAGCAGAACGCGATGATTGACCGGAGTTGCAGCGATCCGATTGGCGTCCACTACGAAAAGCGTGTCGTTGGCATACGCCAGACCGCTTATGGCTCCTAGCAGGGATTCCGAAGCGCCGGGAGTTGCTGCCGTAAAAGTAGGTTGTCCGATCACTAAACGCGCGGCTTGACCTGTCGTAAGAGTCAATTCGGCTGCTGACGCAATCAGGCTGGCAAAGAGAAAAAGTGCGATAGACCTCATTCGAATTGAACCAAACACACAATACCCAGACGTCAGGCATGGCTACCTTCCAGCAGGGCAATGCCTTAGTATACCAGTGACTAGACGCGTATGCCGATTTAGCGGTTTCACTGCTGATAAGCTGATTCTCGTGCCATTTCCGCGTCCCGGAGCGGTGCTTGTCGCCGGTAATATCAGCCACGATATTCTTGTTCGTCCAGTCGAGGAATTCTGTTGGGGCACAAGCAATTGGGTGGAGAATTTCCAGGAGGACATGGGGGGGAACGGATCGAACACGGCCTACGCGATGGCACGGTTGGGACTCGGGGCGCGACTGCTGGGGAAAGTTGGCGCCGACAGCCGTGGCGACGGGCTGATGGCGAAACTGAATGGGGCAGGTGTCGATACCCGATGGGTCGAACGCTCCGCCGATTCCACCACGACCACCATCGTGATCATGAATCGCGCCGGGGACCGTCAGTTCATCCAGTATGTTGGTGCGGCGCACGAGGTCTTCCTCCAACCGTTCTCATTTCCAGCGCCCGTGATTGAAGGCATCACCCATTACCACCAGGCGAACATCTTTGCCTTGCCGAATTTGCGGCGTCATGGAGGGGAGCAAATGCGCCGCGCCAAGGCAGCCGGCCTGACCACGTCAATCGACACCGGCTGGGCAACGGACGGCAAATGGGTAGAGACCCTTGCGCCCGCGTTTTCGCACTGCGACCTATTGTTCATCAACGAGGACGAGGCTCGTGCAACGACGTCGTGCGACCAACCAGCCGATATGGCAGCGGGGTTACGCCGGTTAGGGGCGGGTGACATCGTGCTGAAGTTAGGGGCGCGCGGCTGTATTGTCTATGAGCGAGAGAACGCCACGCACGTGCCGGGATTTGTAGTGGAAGCAGTGGACACCACGGGGGCGGGAGATTGCTTCGCTGCCGCTTTCTTCGCCGCACTCCATCGCGGGATGGATCTGGTGGAATCCGCACGGATCGCCAATTCGATGGGTGCGATGGTGGTTTCGCGCATCGGCGCCACGACGGGTGTCATGGATTGGGAGCAGACGCTGCGCTTTGCCGCTCAGTGTCCGGTTGCAGAATGCCTCCCCATGTGACCTGGTACACCTCGAGGCGGCCATCGTAGCCGCGGCCCGCCCGAACTTGAACGCGTTGCTGCGGCTCCAGTTCAAGCGGCTTTACGACACGCCCGCCCGTACTGAAGACCGTGTCTTCCCGCACCCGCATACGCTGCTCGTCGCCCTTGCGCGTGCGGACCACAAGGAGGCCGTCTTCGAGGGAGCGCACCGTGCCTGTGAAGATCATGTTCCCGCGCGGCCACAGGTTGTCGAGAAAAGAACCGGTGGCTAGCGGCCGGATGGTGGGCCACGGCGGCAAAGGCTCGCGCAGATAGATCGTGAGCACATTGCACTGACCGTCACCAGAACGCGTATCGGCGACAACCTCGGCGGACATCATTAAACGCACATCGGCCGGTGTTACTGGTTTGGCGTTTAGTTCTACCCATGTGCCGCGCGTTACGGCGCACTTGTGGACCTTGTATAGAACGTCCCGGATAGAGATTTCGCCGACGCCGCTCTCATAGATATACGCGATGACCTCGCCGCGCAACAATCGAACCGGCGCCTGGGCGATGATTGGCGTGGCCAGTAGCGAAACTGCCCAAATCCAGCGCATGGCACCACTATACGGCTCTGCGCCGCCGAATGCTACAATCCATTGTTTGCAAGCGTCGTCCACTCACCGGCCCAAGCTTGCGTCCGCCTTGGCGGCCGCCGGCGAGTGGTTTCTCACTTCAGGTATTCAAGATGCGCGCGGCGGGGTTGCACGCTACCACTTCAGCGATCTGGGAATTAACAAATCTGTCTCCAATGAGATCACCGGATATGCGGCGAGCACGTATGCGGTGTTGTTCGAGGAGACCGGCGATGAGCGGCATTTAGAGGCCGGGGCACTGGCGGCACGGTTTCTAGTGGAGCAGGCGTGGCGGGCCGATATTGAACAATTTCCGTTTGAGAACGACACGGATTCGCCGCTGTATTTCTTCGATTGCGGAATTATTGTGCGTGGGCTGTTGGCGGTTTGGCGGCTGACCCGGGAACAGCGATTGCTGGATGTGGCGGTTGCGTGCGGGCGTTCGATGGCGCGAGACTTTTTGACCAAAGACGCGATTCATCCGGTGGTTTCCGCAGGACGAGCGCCGTTGCCGTATGAGCCGAGATGGTCGCGCGAGCCTGGATGTTTTCAGTTGAAGAGCGCGATGGCATGGCATGATTTGGCCGAAGTCACCGGCGACGATACGTTCACGCATTGGTATGAACGGGCGCTGCTGATGGCGCTGGACAACTACGCGAGTTTTCTGCCAGGGGCCCAGGCGCCTGAGCAAGTGATGGATAGATTGCACGCGTTCAGCTACTTCATGGAGGGCGTGTTGCCGCGGATCCGGCGGCCACACTGTGCGAAGGCGTTGCGCGAAGCGATTGGAATGACGTCGCGGTATCTGCGGGAGATTCGGCCCGTGTTTGAGCGCTCGGACGTCAACGCGCAACTGCTGCGGGCGCGGCTGTTTGCCGAGGCGTTCGGCGTGGAGTCGTTGAACGAGAAGCAAGCCGCGGAGGAAGCGGCGGCGGTGGCGGGATTTCAGCAAGAGAACGGGAGCTTCTGCTTTGGACGGAAAGCGGGCAAGTTAATGCCGTTCGATAATCCGGTTTCAACGGGATTTTGCCTGCAGGCTCTCACCATGTGGCAGCAACGCAACGAAGGGAAGTTCGTTCCGCGCATTGAAGCGATCGTTTAGGGCCGTGCGCGAGATCAAAGTAGCGTTCTGTTCAAGTTCACCGGAAGTGTGGCCGGTATTCGTTGAAAAGATGCGAACGATTCGCCCGGACTTGCCGCTGGTGGTGGTGAGCGAATTTCCGGTCCCCGGGGAAGAGTGGATTCCGTGGCACTTCAAGCGTTCGACGCGCGACAATCTTGAAAAACTTGCGTGGCATTTTCGCGATTGCCGGATTGTCTTGGGCGCGCTGATTTTGCAGCCGCGGATGCCGGTTTGGTCGATGCGGTGGGCAGCACTCCGGTTCAGCGGGCTGCACACTCTGTTCTACAACGAGAACCTTGATCACTATATGCTGCGACCTCGGTCAGCACCGACGATTGCGCGGCATTTGTGGTGGCGGGTGAAGAGCATAGTGGGCAAGGAACTGAGGCCGGCCGGGACGACATACACATTCGTTTGGAGGCTGGGGCATCCGGAGGCGCTGCGGCGGCCGTGGTGGGTGCGGCGGGCGATGGCAGTGGGGAGGCGAATCGCGGCGGGGAAGAGGGTGGTTGTGGCGCCGTCGAGATCCGGGACGTCGAGTGCAACGACGGCAACGCCGCGAGGGGTGAGCGTGGTGATTCCATCGCGCGATGGCCGGGAGCTGCTCGAGCGTTTATTTGTGAGTTTGCGACGCGAGTTGGAGGGGTGGCCACACGAAATTATCGTGGTGGACAACGGATCGGGCGATGGGACGCGGGAGTGGTTGAGCGGCGTGGAGGTGGAGTGGAGCAACCAGCCGCTGAGTTTTGCGGCGGCAGTGAATCGCGGCGCCCGGCGCGCACGGTACTCACACGTGCTGCTGCTGAACAACGATATGACGATGGAGCCGGGCTTCTTCGCGCCGCTGTTTGCGGCGTTCGA
>DASRHX010000224.1:0-4713 GCA_035650295.1 Bryobacteraceae bacterium
TAGCTTCCTGCCTCGGCTGCTCGCGCAGAAGAAGCGAGCCGACGTACTGATCACGGCGTCGGCGGCGGGATTGATCTCGATGCCGTTCGGCGCGGACTACCTGGCGAGCAAGCATGCGGCGGTGAGTCTGGCCGAATCGCTGGCGCAGGAGTTAGAGGCGATTCAAGCGCCAATCAAAGTGGGCGTGCTCTGTCCGGGATTTGTGCGCACGAATATTTTGCGCGCGATGCGGGACCGCTTCCCCGAGGTGCTCAGTCCCGTGAGGGCGAAGCAGTTGCAGAGCTACGAGGCGTTGCTCGATCAAAGCCCGGACGCGGCCGAGGTAGTGGACATCGCGTTGCGGCAATGGCGGGAAGGAGCGTTCTATTTGCTGACGCATCCGGGGCTGGACGACTATATCGCGGAGCGGCACAAGGCGATTATGGAGCGGCGGCTGCCGGCGTCGGCGTAGAGTTGCCGTGAACGGCCTCACTCCACGGGAATGCCGAAACCCTGCTGCGTGGCGACGCCATCGATAACCACGCTCAGCTCGGCCGACGACATGCCGCGGGGAATTTCACCGAGCTTGATGTTGATTTGTGCGGTGCCCGGGAACATTCCCTGGGCTGCGCCCTGATAGAGCACGGTGGCCTCCTTGCCCGCAAGCAGAACGCGCGTATTGGCGCTGTTGACACTGTTGCCAGGGACCACGACGGCGGGGCTTCTATGGTCGCCGGTTACGCCGGAGCCGTTTAGAAAGAGCACGATCGTGTC
Organism: Bryobacteraceae bacterium; assembly: GCA_035650295.1. Classification (GTDB taxonomy): domain Bacteria; phylum Acidobacteriota; class Terriglobia; order Bryobacterales; family Bryobacteraceae; genus JAFLBB01. The sequence goes on from DASRHX010000224.1 coordinate 754, forward strand.
GCCTGAGTGTGCCGGCCTAAAGATGGTGACCGGCTGCCAGTTGGCATCGAAGATAAACGGAAACAAGCCGGGGGAGACGGGCTGCACGGGATGTTCGAACGAAGGGTAGCGGTAACCGTCGCGCTGAAGGGCGATAGTGGCGGTCTGGCGTCCGCGCAGCGACAAAGGCATGATGGCGTTCAACTGATGGGGAGAAGCGTGAAATAGCAGCACGGGCTCGCCATTGACCAGAAGCGAGGTTCCCGCAAGCGAAGTGACGGCCTGTTCCGGATCGAGGGTAATGGTGGCGCCGGCGAGATCGTTTCCGTATAAGGTGACGAACATGCCGGGAGCGAGGCTCCCATTCTCATAACTGGCCGCATTCAAAATGCCGGAGGAACTGAGCGGCGCTGGGGGCACGATGCGGGCGATCAGTTTCTTGATCTCTACGTAGACGGGGTAGGCTGATTTCAGCGAATCCTTGGTGGCGAGCAGACCAGCGAGGTTGCGCTCCGAGTCGAGCCAGGGGATGAAGCCTTCCGATCCGGGAGAAACGATGTCGAGAGTGCGGCCATCCGCGGCGGCGCGGTCGATGAACGCTCCAAGGCCATAGTTTGACCACCTGAGGAGGGGATTGAGATCGACGAAAGAGAGAAGGGGGCTGACGATCATGTTCGCCCCGATGGTTTGCGGCGAGAACAGACGAGCGATGGAACGCGAAGAGGCGACGCGGCGTCCTTCCAGGGCGCCGTGCTGCGAAAGCATTGTGAGGATGCGGATATAGTCATCCGCGCACGAGAAGGCTCCGTTGGCGGCTGCTGGTGTGGAGACGGGCAGGTTTCGGTGGATGACGGTGGTGCAGCCCAGTGAAAGCGGCTTGCCGAGTTTTTCCTCAAAAATCTGGTCCCAGGAGCGGCCTGTGAGCACTTCGGCGGCGTGCGCGGCGACCTGGAAAGGCGAGTTCCCATATTCGAAGAACTGGCCCGGATGAAACCTGCCGCCAACAGCGGCGATTCGCGCGACGCAAGTGGCCGTGCTGGCTTGGCCGTGATAGAGGCAGTCGTCCTCTGGCCGCAGACCCGAGGTGTGGCTAAGCAAATGAGAAATGCGGAGTTGGGGAGTGGTCTCAGCGAAGGCCGGGAGCGCGTCGCTTAAGGGGGCGTTGAGGGAGAGTGCGCCATCCTCGTGGAGCATGCTGAGGATCGTGGCCGTGACGACCTTGATGGCCGAAGCGATATGCATCGGCTCGCGCGCCGCGGGGCCGCCGGTGCGCCGCTCGTAGAGAATTCGGCCGTCCTTGATCAGGACGAGGGCGACGCCGTTGGGTTGCGTGCGGGCGAATTGGTCTATTGTGCGGTCGAGTTCGTGGAAATCGAAATCCTGGGCGGCGCAAAAGTGGATTGAGCCGCACACAACTCCCAGCAGCACGGCCACGCGTGCAAATGTGTTCAAGTCTCCTCCAGAAGACTAGCTCTGCAGAATGTTTACGTTATGATAGCGCGCCATCCGATAGGGGAGGAGGAAAAAAGCGCCGTCACCTTCGGATCGTCCGCCGTTGCCGGCGTCGGTGTGAGGCGACGCAATGCGGGGGATCGAACTGGCTGGCTTGGCGTTCACCGGACAGTCCTCAGGTACTCGCGAAAATCGACCGATTCCTCGTCGCGGTTGCGGTAGGGAACGGGCTTCGGGTCGAGCCAGGAGACAATCTTGTCCTTGATCGAGTAAGCGAAGAAGTGGTTGCCGCGCGGATTGTAGTGGCCAATGAAGTAGAGCTTGCGGTATTCGTCGAAGGAGATGCGGTAGCGGGCGAAATCCTGGAGTTGCACCTCGTTCATGTCAAAGTATTCGATCTTTTCGTTCTTCAGGTAGTCGACGATGGGCTGATCGTAGCGGGGCTGATGGTTGCGCAACTGTTCCATTGCCCCTCTCGGGTCGAACAGCACGACGAGGAGTTTTTTGCGGTTCTGGCGGGCGAAATCACGGGCTTTGGCGAGCGTGAAGCGCGTGGCGGCGAGGGAGTAGAGGTCGAGGAGTTCCTTGGCCTGACGCTTCAGCTCCGACGGACGGCTCCAGTCCATTCGATAGGCGAAATGAGCGGCGAGTTTATCGGCCCGGGCGCGGTCCAGATCGCGGGTGTACTCGCGGGCGACCGCGTATAGCTGGAGGGCGATGTCGTCCTTGAGTGTGTCGATCATGAAGCGGGGGTCTGTCATCCGGTAGAGCGCGGCGGGAGTGTTGAGAGGGTTTTCTTTCTCGACGAATCGTCCCGTATCGAGGTTCATTTCGAGATGGGCCCAGAAGTTGGCATGGAACATGGCGCCGCCGCGGTCGTTCCAGAATTTGTAGATGATGGCGTGGCGGCAGCGAAGGAGGCTGCGGATATGATCGTCACCCCAGATATAGAAGACGAGGTACTCGGCGCCATGGCTGGTTCGTTCCTCGCGGATCATCCGACGGTAGGCTTGGTAGACACCGTAACCGCCGACACCGAAGTTCCGGATGGGCTCGCCGAGATGCCCGGCGAGGTACTCCTGCCAAGTCTCGCCGTCGTTGACTTGATCTCCGTGGGTGAAGCTGTTGCCGTAGGTGTTGATGCGGCATTTCCTGTCCGTGTAGAGGAAGGCCGTGCGGGCGCCGTTGGATTGGACGGTGGAGATGGAAGCGCTTTTATCCATGCCGTCGGCGGGCAGGTAGTTTCCGGGGACGTAGCCGAGCTCCGGATCGAAACGGGCCCAGGAGGGGCCGCGGAGGAATCGATCGATGTCCCCCTTGGGAACGGCGCTGGCGGCCAGGAACTGTTCAAAGGTAGGTTGGGCGGCATCCTGGGCGGGCGAGACGAGCACCGCGAACCAGAAGACCGCGGTCGATACGGGGAGGATTTGTCTCATGGGATATCTACCTTCTGATAACGCGCCATCCAATAAGGCAGGAGGAAAAAAGCGCCGTCGTCTTCGGATCGTCCGCCGTTGCCACCGTCGGTGCGGAAGGGGTTGCCGTTCCACTTCATGACGGGGCGCTCATCGGGGGCAAGCAGTGTGCGGGACTGGCGGCGGCCGTGACGGTCGGCATCGGGTTCCCAATCGATATCGGTTCGGTGTGAGTTCTCGACGGTCCAATTGATGAGATCCATCGGAATCCGGTACAGGGTGCGAAAGGCGGCCTCAAAGTCGGGCTTGGCGCCAGAGGTGGCGTAGATGAGGCTCCACAGCGGATTGGCCTCGCGGGCAATGTTCCGCCACCACTGGGCAAGAGCGGCACGGTAGGTGGTGAGCAGGGCGGGGTCGCGTTCATAAAGGAAGAGCAGGTGGAAGGGCAGCATGGCGAGCTCTTCGTCGGAGTAGTTGATCTGCTGGCGCAGGACGTCGAGTTGCGTGGTAATGGCGGCGTAACCGCCGGGACCTGCCAGGCGGCGGTATTCGGCATCGTAGCGCGGTTCGCCGGTGATGTGATGTGCGGCCTTAAGGAACGAGAGAATTTCGAGGGCGTTGAGCGGGGAATCGCCCTTGCCGCGCGGTGAGGCGAAGTACTCTTTAGACCAGCGTCCCCAATAGGTGGGTTGGCCGTGAATGTCGGTGAGCTGCAGGCCATTGTCGAGAATATGGTCCGTGATGCGGCGCGTGGTGGCGGCGATTTTGGACTTGAGCGCGGGGTCGTCGAGAAGATCATGGGCAATCGCGAAGAGGTAATAGTGGCCGACCAGTTCGTCGGAGCTGGTGTCGCTCTTCCAGAGCTTGGAGCCATCGGGAGTCCAGTGCCAGGTACCGTCCTTTGGCCGTGGCTCACTTGGGACGATGTAGCTGCGGGCGGGATAACCGGGACGTCCGGTGACCTGTTCGAGATAGAGGACTGCCTCAACGGTGAGGCGGGCGCGGGCGAGAGCTTCGGGCGATTTCGTGACGGCATAGCGGAAGCATTGGGAGGCGGCGTAGATGGCAGTCCACAGGCCGTCATTGTCAGTGGAGGCGAGTTGATTGGTAGAGA
>DASRHX010000225.1:0-5676 GCA_035650295.1 Bryobacteraceae bacterium
TCCCAGGTCCTTTCGCTTCACCCATTCCACCGCGGCCGCATCGTCGCCGGGTTTGGGTTCACCACCCTTGGCCTTGCACAAATAATCAATCAGTACGTAGTGGTATTCGGGCTTGCCTTCCTTATCGCGCAAAATACGTTCGAATATCTCGACTACGATTTGCGGCTCCACGTCGAGTCCCGTCTCTTCCCGCACCTCGCGTTTGATCGCCTCGGTCAATTGTTCGCCCGTCTCCACAACGCCACCCGGCAGCGACCACCAACCCTTCAAAGGTTGCTTGCCCCGCTGCACTAGCAGAATGCGGTCACGGTCGATAATCAGCGCGCCCACTCCCAGGAGCGGGCGCTTTGGATACCGCCTCGAATCACTAATACTGCACCGAGCCTTTCACCGTCATGCGCACACGGTAGATCGACGTGTAGGCGGTTACGTACAGGGTCTGGAGATCGGCATCGCCAAAGGTGACGTTGCGCGGAATTTCGGCGAATTCGATCGTATGGAGCAGCTTCCCTTCGGGCGAGTAAATGGCCAATCCGTCGGCGGTCACATAGAGATTTCCCTTCTCATCCACCGCCATGCCATCGGGCACGCCCTTTATGCCGCTGATGAGCACGCGCTCGTTCGATGCCGCACCTTTGCCGTCGAGATCGTATGCGTAAACGGCGCGTTCGTCGCTGTTGTCCACGTAGAGGATCTTTCCGTTCGGCGATAACGCGATGCCGTTGGGCCGTCCCTTCGGCTTGGCGATCAGCTCCACTTCGCCCTTCGGCGTCACATGATAGATGCCGAAGAATTCGAGCTGACGCTCAGCTTCCTGGCTCGCGCCAAACGCGGGATCGGTGAAGTAAACCTGGCCATCCTTGCGCACGATGATGTCGTTCGGCGCATTGAACCGCTTGCCCTGGTAGTTCTCGGCGACTACCGTGACGGCGCCTTTGCGGTCCGTTCGCGTAACGCGATGCGCCCCGCCTTCGCAGTGGTAGAAGTTGCCCTTGCCATCGTAGTCGTTGCCGTTGGTTTTGTTACTCGCCTCCCGGAACACAACTGCCTTTTCGCCAGGCACTACCTTCCATATCTTGCTGTTTGGCACGTCGCTCCAGATGAGAAACCCTTCCTTAGCCCAAACCGGTCCCTCGGTGAACGTATACCCGCCGGCGAACTTCTCCACCCTGATATCGGTGAAGTCCTGGGCCGAAAGGACGCCCGCACACAGCAACAGTAACAATGTCCACATGGTGATTCCGATTCCAGTGTAGACCGCTCTGCCGCATAGAATGAAGTATGCGAGCCTTTGCCGCTCTCCTCATCATGTCTTCGATGCTGCCGGCCTCGGATCACTTGAGCGAGGTCGAGGCTTGGCGCTCGAAGAGGCTTGCTACACTCCAGGCCGACGATGGCTGGCTCACTGTCGCCGGACTGTATTGGCTCAAGCCCGGTTTGAATCGCTTTGCCGAGCTTCCGGCGGGCTTGGAGTGGACGCTCCACGGCAAGCGCGTGTCGCTGCGGCAGAATGGCGCCGAGCGCGAATTGAAACCTGACAACCCCGGTCCGGCGGATCTTGTGAAGTCTGGAACGCTCACGATGTTCATTATCGAGCGCGGCGGGAAATATGGCGTTCGCGTGCGCGACACCAATAGCCCTTACCGAAAATCGTTTAAGGGAGTCGAGCACTATCCGGTGGATGCAAAGTGGAAAGTGGCCGCCCGCTGGCACGCCTACGCGCAACCGAAAAAACGCGTGCTGCCCACCGTGATCGAAGGCGTAACAGAGGAATACGACGCGCCGGGCGAAGTCGAATTCAAGCTCGCCGGCAAGACGTTGAAGCTCGAACCCGTCCTCAGCGGAGGCCGCCTCTTTTTTGTGTTTCGCGACCTCACTACGGGTAAGACCACTTATCCCGCCGGGCGCTTCCTCTATGCGGATCTCGCCAAGGACGGCGTCGTTACGTTGGACTTCAACCAAGCCTACAATCCGCCTTGCGCCTTCACACCCTACGCGACGTGTCCACTCCCGCTGCCGCAAAACCGGCTACCGATCGCACTTGAGACAGGCGAGAAGAATTATCGCTTGCACTAGAAGCTATAGCGGATCGCCAGAAGGGCATGGGAGTTGCGGCGATACTGCCCGAGGAAGTCGGCAGGCACTCCGCGAATCAGTGTGAAGCCCGCCACCGAACGCCAATTGCGCCCGAACGTGTGCGTGTACTCCGTCTTCAACCACGTTCCATCGCCCGACTGCCGTACAGCCGCTTCAAACGCGATCGTCCGCGTAGGGCTGAGCGTGTAACTCGCGCGGCCGAGAAAGGCATCCGCCAACCCCCGGTCTGGCGCAAAACCAACGGGATTCCGCCGCGTCGTCACCGCCTCGCCCGAATAACCGCCCACAAATATCCACTCGCCTACCGTGCGCTCCAGCTGAATCACGTACAGCACATACTCATCCGCGGTCTTCGTGCGCGACGTAAACCAGGCGGCTTCGGTCTTCAATGTGAACCAAGGCAGAGGAACCGCCGCATCGCCTCCGTAGAGCCGCAGGCCCGGATACACCCGCGTGAACTCCACATCGAAACCAGGAAGGCTGAGCTTCCCTTCGAAGAGCGGTAAATAGTGGAATCCGTCGAAGAACACGACCGAGTACTCATACGGTCCCGCGTTACGGCTGAATCGAAGGCCAAATTGCGCCCGTCCCGGAAGGCGTGAACCCATATCGACGAATCGCAACTGCGCGGCTTCCTCGGGCAGCGGCGCCCAGCGCTGGTTGAGTAGTGGCACGCGGCTGGGAGTGAAGCGCGGTGTGGCCACAAAGTCGACCGTGTTGCCGCCGCGTTCATATGTCACGCGCGCGCCCATTACGGCTAGGAAATCGTTATCCACGACGGCGAGAAAATCGCGCGGCGCGAAACGGTCTACAGGATTCAGGATGTCGGCCTTACCCCAGCGGATGAATTGCTTGCCGAACTCCACATGCAGTCCGCCGCGATGGTACGCAACACTCGCCCGGCGCAATGAAAACGCGGGCCGCTGCAACCGCCGGTCCTGCCAATCGAACCGCGCCTCGCGTTCCACCTGCCTGTGCGTGTCGGTGCGGGCATCGAGTGACGCCGCGAAGACCCAGTTCGACGACGGCTGCCAAGCCGGCTCCCACCGCAACAGTCCTTCGCTCACCGCGCGCCCGCTGTCATTCACCGCTGTCTGCGGATAAAGCGTGGTGCGTGTCTCGAAAAAACCACGGTGCGTGAAGGTAGCTTGCGCGTGCGCGCACGCGACGAAAATCAGCCAGGCCGCTATTCTCATAGCGGACGCCGCAACGCCTGCAGCGTGAAATCCCCGTCCTTCATCGGAAGGTTGTAGTCGAGTTTTTCCAGCTTCATCGTCGTACGGCTGTTGCGCTTGTTGTCGAACACCTCCATGGTTTTCGCCGTCCACAGGCCCTTGACATTCTGATAGTCGCGATAGGCAATCCGGCGCATCAATTCGCCACCCTTATAACCTTCGACCATCATGAACAGAAACAGATCCTTGCGAACCCACACGTAGGAGTGCGTATACTGCGACGTCTTGGTTTGCCTTGGCCGCGACTCCAGCTTCCAGCAGTCCTCCCCTTCCAGCTTCTCCTCCCCGAGCAGCTTGAAGTCGAACTGATCGACATCCCGCTCCTCCAAATCCTCAAAGCTGAAATCGGTGCCGAAGAAGCGCGTGGAACGATCCTGGAGCGCAATTCGCCGATCTCGTTGCAGCTCCGGCGTCCACATCCACTGATCCGACGAACGGTCCTTGTGGTTGTGAATCAGCAGCGCCACACCCTTTACCTCGGGAGGGTCGATGAAGCGCAGCACCGACTTGCTGTCGCCGAATGATCCGATGCGCTCGAAACGCCAGCGCTTCTCGGCCACTCGGCTTTTCGCACTGGTTACAGTCAGCGTTCCTTCGTAACGCTGCGATTGCGAACGGTTGCGCCGTTGCACCTCTTCGATAATCTGCCTCGGGTCCTGCGCCATCGCGCACGTGGCTATTAGGAAGGCAAGCAGCTTACTCATACTCAAGCGACTCCACCAGCGATGCGCGTACGGCGGCCTCGGCCGGCCACAACGCCGAAATAAATGAACACAGTCCAACGACCGGCACCATCACAGCCATGAACGCGTACGGGAATGTGAAGTCTACGCGCAATCCACCCAGATCGCCGCGTAGCATGTGCAGGTTGAAGAGGATCATCACCACTCCTGCTCCCGCCCCCATTACCAAACCCACCGCGCCGATGCTCACGGCTTCCAGCCAGATCGTGCGGCGAATTTGATTGCGCAAACCGCCCACGGCCTGCAGCACTCCCAATTCGCGGCGGCGGTCGGTAATGGAAACGGTGAGTGTATTGACGATGCCGAGGATCGCCACCAGCAGCGCGACAGCGAGTTGAATGTAGGTCAGGCCGAACCATTGATCCGTGAGCTTCAGAATGTACTCGCGGATGCCCTGGTTCGTGTAGACAAAGATTTCGTGAGACTCCGACCAGCGCCGGAGAATCGCCTGGCGCACTTTCTCGCGATCGACGCCACGCTTCACGTGAATACGAAACAGGTTCGCGGTGTCGTCGCCCCAGTAGCGTTGATAGAGGTCGCGGCTGATTAAAAATGTGCCCTGCTGATCGGAGTAATCGATGGTGGAACCGAGCACGGGCAACCTCAGCGGACCCCTTGGAGTCGGAATTTCCAGAATGTCCCCGCGATGGATATTGCGCAGGAGAGACAGGCTGTCGGAGATCACCACACCTTTGCCCGCCGCACCGAGGCGCACCATCTCCTCGCGATCTCCCTCCACAGGCCTGATCGCCACGCGGTCTGCGACGTCGGCGATATTGAGGGCAACTGCCATCACCGGCTGCCCCCCAATCATCACGCGCGCGTTACGAACAGGCTGCACCTCTTCCACACCCTCGATGGCGCGCAACTCGTCGCCCATACTGCCAGGAAAGCGAAACGTTTTGGCTGTGATGCTGCGGCTGGGGCTCACATAGAGATCGGGGTTTAACGTGTGATTCATCCACACAAGCAGCGAGTCATAAATTGCCCGCGAGACTCCAGCGAAGCCCACAGCAAGGGCCAGCGACAGCATGAGAGCAGTGACAGTGGACGACGTGCGCCGCGGCGCCTGAATTAAGCTATCGGCGGCCAGCGCGCCTTCCACCGGCCAAACGCGCTTCAACGCTGGTCGAATCGCGCGCGCCAGCCACATCGACATCGATGGCGAAAGCAACACAAGACTCACGATGCCCAGTACGTATCCGGGATAGTAGAACGTGTTCGTACGGCCGAATCCGATGAGCACCGCCGATGCAACAACACACATCGAAGCAACTAGCCGTCGGAGCCGGTTCTCGCCTTCGCTCATCACTTGAATGCGTCCCTTTTGGAGCGCTTTCACCGGATCGACCCGCGCGGCTGAGTGCGCTGGAATATAGCCGCCCACAAGGCTCGCCAGCACACCAATCACCACGGCGAAGGCAAACAGTTGCGGACTGACGGTGATCTGATCGGCACTCAAGGCATGTCCGAATACCTCCTGAAGCGTCCCCGCCAGCCCCGGCACAATGCCACGCGCCATCGCCAGTCCGGCGAACACACCGATGCAGGAACCGGCAAGGCCGAGCACGATGCTTTCAAGCAGAAACAGTCTCTGTACT
>DASRHX010000226.1:0-3567 GCA_035650295.1 Bryobacteraceae bacterium
CAGAATCCCACCTCTGGACTGAAGTTCTCTCCATCCGAATACCGCTCGTTGAATCCAGTGGAAAGTAACGTCTACAATTTTATCTACAGCAAGGAAAAGCAACGGCCCCTCAACCGCCGTGTCCCCTTGAATCTGTTGGTAGGCGCGGCTGGAATCGAACCAGCGACCCTCTGCTTAGAAGGCAGTTTCCAATGTTCGCTGAAAATCCAGCATTTTCAGGGCTTTTTGTTTCAAACAGATGCGGGCATCCTGTTGCGGCGCGTGGAAGGTTGTCGACATTGGAGGCTCTCGACAGCTACATTTCTATCTACATCTGCTTGGGGTGGACCCAGATCGCTTCTCACTCGGCTCCGTCTGCAAGTGCGGCGGATTTTTGTGGAGCACAGGTCGTACTGCCGCCGCAGAGCCCGAATTTGAACGCATTCGCGGAAAGGTGGGTGCGCTCGGTGAAGCAAGAGTGCCTGTCCAAGCTGATCTTATTCGGCGAAGCGCCAGTGGACGCTCCAACAGTTCCGCGAGACTCTACCCGGCGATCATCCGTATCGATTCGTGATTCACGACCGGGATGCAATCTTCTCGGTGCGCCTGAATGACGAACTGACCGGTTTCGGTGTCCGAGTACTGAAAACGCCTGTTCGCTGCCCGACGGCAAACTCCCACTGCGAACCCTTGACTGGGACCATTCGGAGGGAATGTGCGGATTTCGTGATCCCGCTCGGCGAGAAGCATCTCCGGCGCATCCTCCTTAAATGGACAGTCCATTACAATCGCGGCCGTCCCCACTCTTCCTTGGGCCCTGACATGCCGGAACCACCTCAAGCCAAAGTTCCGGTCAGCGGCCATCGACATTGCCTGCCGAACGGTTATCGCGTCGCCTCACGGCCCGTTCTCGGAGGACTACACCACGAATATGGCTTGGAAAAGGAGGCTGCGTAACATGGATTGATTTATTGCGGAGGACAGGTGCCGCAAACGTCCGATGGGATTTCACCGAATCGTCCGTTGTCAGCACGACCGTCTTGTCGGGCACTCTCTCGGCCCCGAAAATTGATGCCGAAAGGGCGCTCCCGATGGCGGCGCGGCGCGTCAGCAACATCTAGCAACTCCGGCAGGGCGCGGCACTTTGTTAGCATACTCCCTGCCCATGAATTCAGCCGCTCTGCGCCACGTGAACTGGATTCTGGCGCTGCTGGTGCTTTCTCTCTGCATCAACTACATCGACAGAGGCGTACTTTCCGTTTCCGCTCCCCTGATCTCAAAGGACCTGAGCCTCTCACCTACCCAAATGGGTTGGCTCTTTTCCACATTCTTTTGGAGCTACGCCGCGTTTCAGATCGTATCTGGATGGCTTGTGGACCGCTTCGCCGTGAAATGGGTGTATGCAGGCGGTTTCTTGATTTGGTCCTTGTCCACCGCGGCCGTTGGCCTTATCTATAGCTTCCCTGTATTGTTGGTGGCGCGCTTCGTGTTGGGCGTAGGAGAGAGTGTCGCCTACCCGGCCTGTTCGCGGATTCTCGTCGAGAACTTCCCCGAATCGCGCCGTGGATTCGCGAACGCCCTTGTGGATGCCGGCACGAAGGTCGGTCCAGGGTTGAGCACCTTGGTGGGAGGCCTGCTGATTAATATGTACGGATGGAGGGCGGTCTTTCTCATCCTCGGGTTCGGGAGCTTAGTCTGGCTCCTGCCTTGGGCCGCGTGGATGACCGTGCCGAGCGAAACGTCGGTTGAGAATAATCGGAAGGGACCTGGCATGAGTGAAATCCTGCGGCGGCGTCAAACCTGGGGGACCTGCCTGGGCATGTTTTCACTTGGGTATGTTTGGTATTTCCTGTTGTCCTGGCTGCCGAGCTATCTGGTGAACGATCGCGGCTTCTCGCTCTCGGCGATGGCCGTGTTGGGTTCGATTCCGTTCTGGGCCATGGCCGCATCGTCGCTTTGTGGCGGCTTCCTCTCCGACTTTCTGATCACCCGCGGCGGCAATCCAAGCAAGGTTCGGAAATCGTTTGCCGGCTGTGGGTTGTTGCTATGTGGAGCGGCAATCGCGCCCGTGGCGTTCGTCGCCGATGCACGACTATCGGTTGCTCTCCTCACAGCGGCGTGTGTGGCGCTGGGCATGTTTTCTTCTAACGTCTGGGCGATCACGCAAACTCTCGCCGGACCACTGGCTGCCGGAAAATGGACCGGTATTCAGAATGCCATCGGTAACCTGGGAGGAGTGGTGTCGCCCTTATTGACTGGCTGGATCGTCTCGCTGACGGGTTCGTTCTTACTGGCGTTCCTTGCGGCAACGGCTGTTTTGCTGTTGGGGACGATCGCCTACCTGTCGCTGATCGGGGAGATTCGGCCCTTGGTTTGGCTACAAGAAACATCGGCGCAAGAGGCGGTCGCATGATCCCGCGATTGCCTCCTGTTCTCGAAACCTTGGCGGCATTGATTCGCATCAATAGCATCAACCCGGAATACGATCAGGGCCGGCCCGAGGGCGAGATTGGACTGTACATTGAGCAGTTCTTTCGCGACCGTGGCATCGGGACTTGGCGGCAGGATGTGTTCCCGGGCCGTCCGAACGTAGTGGCCAAGCTAGCCGGAAGGAATCCACATCGCCGCATGATTCTCGAGGCACATGTCGACACCGCATCCATTACGGGAATGACGATTCCTCCGTTCGAGCCCGAAGTGCGCGATGGACTGATGTTCGGTCGCGGCGCTTGCGACAACAAGGGCGGCCTCTCAGCGATGATGCATGCGTTCGCGACAATTCACGAAAGTGGGGAGGCTCCGCCGTGCGAAGTCTGGCTCGTGACCGCCGCCGACGAAGAGTACTCCTTTCGCGGGGTGACCAAACTTTGTGAGTTGTTGGATTCGGGGTCTGCGGCGATCGTGGCCGAGCCGACTGAGTTGCGCGCTGTCGTAGCGAGCAAAGGCATCCTGCGATTCAAGATCCGCACGCGCGGCAAGGCTGCTCATAGTTCCAAACCCCATTTGGGCGTGAACGCAATCTCTCAAATGGCTCCAATTCTGGCCGAGCTGGACAGAAACGCAGCGCATCTCGGCTCCCTCGTACATCCATTGTTGGGAACGGCCACGCAAAACGTCGGCGTCATCCGCGGCGGCGTGCAAGTGAACTTCGTGCCCGATGAATGTGAGATCGAAATCGACCGCCGGTTGCTTCCGGGCGAATCGTCGAAGGAAGCTCTTGCCGCCTATGAAGCGCTTCTCAGCCGCGTGCGGGCAAATGTCGCGGGGCTGGATGCATCTATCGATCCGCCGATGCTCGTCGATGAAGCATTGGAAACGCCTTCCGATTCCGCGGTTGCCCAAACTGCAAGCCGTGTGTTGCGCGAAATGGGCCTCCCCGACGAACTGGTTGGCGTCCCCTATGGAAGCGATGCGAGCAAACTTTCCAGGAAGGGCGTGCCCAGCATCATCTTCGGACCTGGAAGCATTGATCGCGCGCATGGCGCTGTCGAGTACGTGGAATGCGATCAGGTGATCCAGGCGGAAGAATTCTACCGGCGCTTCTTACTATGGTTCGAGTAAACGAAGTAGCGTTGGTTGCCGGCGCAG
>DASRHX010000227.1:0-4588 GCA_035650295.1 Bryobacteraceae bacterium
TTCGCCCACTATGTGCAAGGATCTCTGTCCTGGGAGATGGATATTTGGGGGCGGATCCGAAGGGCGAATGAGGCGAGCTTGGCGGAACTCTTGGCCCGGGAGGAGACTCGACGAGCCGTCACGCTGCAAATCGTGGGTGGCGTGGCGCAGTCGTATTTCGATCTTCGGCAGTTCGACATGCAGTTGGAGATTGCCAAGCGCACGTTGCTGGCATGGGAGGAGTCGGTGAGAATCGGTCAAGCACGGCTTCGGCAGGGATTGATCAACAAGCTGGATGTTGACCAATTTGAAGCGGAGCGGGAGAATGCCGCCGCTCGTATTGCGGAGCTGAAGCGTCATATGATTCAGAAAGAAAACGAGCTCAGCGTGCTGCTGGGGAGGAATCCCAGTCAAATCGCCAGGGGACGATCACTGACCGAACAAATCATGCCGCCTGTGGTGCCCGCCGGTCTTCCTTCAGAACTGCTCCAACGCCGTCCGGATGTCGTGGCGGCGGAGCAACAATTGGTTGCAGCGACCGCCAGGATCGGGGTGGCGAAAGCCGAACGGTTTCCCAAACTGTCGCTTACGGGTATCCTCGGCGTGGCAAGTCCGACTCTGACGAATTTTGTGTCGCCGGAAACCAGTTTCGGAGTTCTCGCCCCGGTACTGACCGGCCCCTTGTTGAATGCCCAAACGTTAGGGTTTCAACAGCAGGCCGTCGAAGCCCAAGCCAAACAGGCTGTGGCCCAGTACGAACAAACGGTTCTCGTCGCGTTCAGGGAGGTTGAAGACGCATTAGTGGGGGTCAGCACGGCCCGTGAGCAGGCGGCCGCCCAGGAAAGGCAGGTCAATGCCCTGCGGTCGGCCTTGCATCTCGCCAACCTGAGGTACAAGGGAGGCTTGGCAAATTATTTGGATGTCCTGATTGCGCAGCGGAGCCTTTTTGTGACGGAATTGGCACTCGCCGACACCCATCGGCTCCATTTGGTGTCGGTCGTGCAACTTTACAAAGCGCTGGGTGGCGGATGGTCGCCGGGCGAAGCGGGTCGCGAGCGCCCGGGTTCGTCTGTGCCGCCAGGGGGCCGAGGATGATGTGGTGTAGGGCAGGGAGTTCCCACCGACGGTCGATTCACGACCTTCATGAAGGAGGTAGCCATGCCGAAACGTACGACACAGAAAGAGGACGCACCGCGAATGAAGCGCATCATCTTCGGAAAAGGAGCGTCCGCTTCTCGCGGGCCATCGCAGGGTGAGATCGAGCGGCGCGCCTATCAGATTTTCCTCGAACGCGGCGGTATCGACGGCCATGCCGAAGAGGATTGGCTGCAGGCAGAATATGAGCTTCGCCGAGAGAAGGGGCAGGCATGAGGGACGATGATGGAAAAACCGGCTGACACGCAGTACCCGATTCATGACCTGTTCAAGCGGCGATGGAGCCCGCTTGTCTTTTCCGACCAACCGGTCGAGTCGGAGAAACTCCACATGCTCTTCGAGGCCGCCCGGTGGGCGCCATCCTCCTACAATGAGCAGCCGTGGCGCTTCATCGTCGCACATAAGGACAAGGACAATGATACGGAGTGGAACCGGCTCCTGGCTTGTCTGGAAGAGGGCAATCGCAAATGGGCCTACCGCGCGCCGATCCTGATTCTGTCCGTGGCGAGCCTGAACTTTGTGGATGACTCCACACCGAATCGCCATGCTTTTCACGACACCGGCATGGCGGTCGAGAATCTCGTGCTCCAAGCAGCTGCGCTCGGACTTGCGACACATCAGATGGCCGGCTTCGACGTGGAGAAGGCGCGCGCCGACCTCATGATCCCGTCAGGCTACGAGCCGGTTGCGATGATCGCGGTGGGCTATCCGGGAGACCCCGCTTCCCTTCCAGACCGGCTACGCGAACGAGAACTGCGACCACGAAGCCGCCAGCCCATTTCAGAGTGGACGTTTTCCGGGCAGTGGGGAGACCCTCTGCGGTAGCAGCGTCGTGAAGGAGGCAGGCAGATGGGATCGTTGAGCGGGAAAGTGGCTATTGTGACTGGGGCTTCCAATGGAATCGGTCGAGCGATCGCGGAGCGATTGGCCGAAGATGGCGCCATTGTCGTGGTGAACTACAATCAAAGCGATGAGAAGGCCAAGCAGGTCATCACGGGTATTCAAGCCAAAGGTGGCAAAGCAGTAGCCTTCCAGGCCGACATGAGCCAGGTCGCGGAAGTACGCCGCCTTGTGATCGAGGCGGTGAAGCAGTTTGGCCGGCTCGACATTCTCGTCAACAATGCCGGGCGATTTATGCCAAAGGCGCTTCTCGACACGACCGAGGCTGACTTCGATCAGATCATCGCCTTGAACGCCAAGGGTCCCTACTTCGCGATGCAGGAAGCGGCCAACATGCTCAAGGAAGGTGGCCGCATCGTGAACATTTCGACGGATGGAACCCATTTGAGTTTTCCCGGTGCGACGGCTTATCTTGGCAGCAAAGGCGCACTGGAACAGTACACGAAAGGATTGGCGCAGGAACTCGCTCCACGGGGCATTACCGTCAATACGGTCTCGCCGGGTTTTACCGAGACGGGCATGATGACCGACCAGTTCCGCCAGATCGGCATCCAGATGTCGCCTTTGAAGCGGCTTGGTCTCCCCAAGGACATTGCCGATGTAGTGGCGTTCGTCGTCGGTGAAGAGGCGCGGTGGTTGACGGGTCAGAATATTCATGCAGGCGGCGGCATTGTCATGTAGGAGATGACCCGGCCCTTCGATCCGGACATGTTGGTCGAAATCGAGGCCGATGCCATTCTGACTCAAGAAAAATCTTAGAGGCAGGCGCGTGATTTCTCAGATGAATCGACAGGCGCCGGAAATCAGACATCTGTCCAAGACTGATCCGGTCATGAGACGGTTGATTCGTGAAGCGGGTCCCTTCACTTTATCTCCGCAAGCGAAGCGGTCGCCGTTTGAATCGTTGGCGCGGGCCATTGCCTATCAACAACTGCACGAGAAAGCGGCTGAGAGTATTCTGCGCCGGTTCGTGGCCTTGTTTTCGACAGGGCGATTCCCTCGACCAGCCGATTTGCTTGCGATGAACGAGCAGGCGATTCGTGGCGCCGGCTTTTCGCAAGCCAAGGTTGCGGCGCTTCGCGATCTGGCTGCCAGGACGCTCGACGGTACCGTGCCGACAGGTGCCGTCGTTCAGAAGCTCGACGACGAGGCGATCATCGAGCGGCTCGTTGCGGTCCGTGGGATTGGCCGTTGGACGGTCGAAATGCTGTTGATCTTCCAACTGGGACGACCGGACGTACTGCCGGTCGACGACTTCGGTGTGCGCAACGGGTTTCGCATCGCCTACGGGCGGCGTTCGATGCCGACGCCAAAAGAGGTGTTACGATACGGGGAACGCTGGAAGCCCTACCGCACTGCTGCAGCTTGGTATCTTTGGCGGGCGGCCGATCGCGCGAAAGAATCAGGATGCTGAAAAAGTCCGCCAGCAGGAGATGGAGCGGCCAGGTGCCCTTCTTACTCGCAGAACGCGCACGATCAGAATGTGCTCGTTCGATGCCCGCAGTAAAGGGCAGCCTTGGCCGCTCCCTTTAAAAAAGGTAGTACGATGGCTGATGAGAAAAAACGACTCGACTCCAATGTCGTAGGCAACTTTTTTGTCGATGCGACCTGCATCAACTGCGATACCTGCCGGCAGTTGGCGCCGGCGAGTTTCGAAGAAGTCGGCACGTTTTCCGCGGTCACCAAACAGCCGACCGATGATGGGCATATTCAGCAGGCCTATCAAGCACTCCTCGCCTGCCCGGTCGGCTCGATCGGCACCGAGCACAGCGACAAGTTGCGGATGAAAGAAGCCATGGCGAGCTTTCCGCTCCAAATTGAAGACGAGGTGTTTTACTGCGGCTTCAATTCGGAGAAGTCGTTCGGCGCGAACAGCTTTTTCATCGAACATCCGGACGGCAACTGGCTTGTCGATTCACCGCGCTATCTTGCGCATCTCGTTGAAGCCTTCGAAGAAAGGGGCGGGATCGCATACATCTTCCTCACGCATAAAGACGATGTGGCCGATGCGGAGAAGTATGCCGCACGCTTCGGCGCGAAACGGATGATTCATCGGGCGGATGCTGAAGCAGCTCCGGATGCGGAATGGATCATTGAGGGGGCTGACAGTCTACAAGTCATGCCGCAGTTTCAAATCATTCCTGTGCCGGGCCATACGGCCGGCAGCATGACCCTGCTGTACAGAAACAGGTTCCTCTTCACGGGGGATCATCTCTGGTGGGACTCTGCACAGAAGATGCTCGGCGCTCCGAGCCGACTGGTTTGGAGAAAGCATGTACTGGCGGACTCCATCCGGAAACTCCTCGACCACCCCTTCGAATGGGTACTGGCCGGGCACGGAGACCGGATATGCTTGCCGGCTCATGAGATGCGCGCACAGGTGCAGGCACTGGTCGAGCGCCGCCTGCCCGTCAGAGTATTACCATAGTGATGTTCACGCGTTTCGCTCGGTGGATCGACCGCAACTTTCTTTCCCTCGGCCGTGAGATGCGGCTCTCCTATCTTCCACCGCTCATGGTCTACATGGCCTACGGCATCTCCGGCCTCACCGGCA
>DASRHX010000228.1:0-4586 GCA_035650295.1 Bryobacteraceae bacterium
ATTCGCCAGCGTGCGCAGTTCGCCTGCATCAGTTACGCCATCGCTATCGAGGTCTTTCCAGATGCGCAACTGCGAAAATGCGCCGTCGCTGGCGTTCATCACTCCGTCGTGATTGCCGTCGAGATCCGCGAGCGCGAGAAATCCGTCCGCCGCGTAGGTGCCGTTCGCCAGCAGCGTGTTGTCGCCGAATAGTTCGAAGCCGTTGTCCACCAGCCCGTTGCCGTTCAGGTCGCGGACCAGGATGCCGTCATCCGCGTCGATCCAGCCGGTCTGTTCGGCAAAGCCATTGCCGTCGTGGTCGAAATGAATGCCCTGGCCGACATCGATGGTGTTCACGCCATCGCCATCCAGGTCCAGGACCATCGGATCGACCGGGCGGTTCGAGCGGTCCATGTCATCGCTCGGGTTGCCTTCGTCGTCGGCCTCGCTGTACAGGTCCAGGTCGAGATCGCCCGTGGAATAATTCTCTACGACGATGACATCTGTGCTACCGAACTGCTCAATGTAAAGGGTGCCGTCGCGATAGTTGATCCGCTCCCCCGAAGTAATGGACGTGGCGCCCACCAGTCGGTAGACAAACGTTTGTTCGCTGGTCTCCTGTGCCCACAGCGGTCTTGAGATGGTGCCGTAGTTGGTGGTTCCGCCGCTCAAGGAAATGCCATCGACGACGATACGGCCGCCGTCGTCGTCGCCGGTGATGGTGTCGACGCCGTCGCCAGCGTGAAATATATAAGTGTCGCCGCCTCTGCCGCCGTAAAGAATGTCGTTGCCGATGCCGCCTTCGAGGTATTCGCCACCGATGCCGCCGAAGATGGTGTCGGTGCCGGCCCCTCCCATTACAGTCTGGACTTCGTGACCCTCGTTGCTAAGGATGACTACATCGTCGCCGTCGCCGGCATTGATGGTGACCGCTCCGTAGCCGATGATCGCGTCCTGCGACTCCGACGCCGTGATCGTGCCGCTGAGCTGAGTGGACACCCACCAGTTCTTGATGGAGTCGAGCGCTTCCGGCACGGCGAAGCCGGTTGGCGCCAGCAGGTTTTCGGCGAAGGCGATCAGGCGATGCCGGCCAAGGTCCTCATCGTCGACAGCCGTGTCGTCGAAGTCGAGATGCACGCCGCCGTCGACGGCTTCGGTGAACTCGTCCGGTGTTGCGGAGCTCTCGAGGAAGTCGCCCTCGTAGTAATATTCCATGACGCCGGCCACGAGGGCGCTCTGCAGTTCCTCGGGGAGTAGAAAGTCAACTTCTGGCGTAACGCGCTGGACGTCGTGGGCGAACAGGTCCAGGAGATTGTTGCCGCTCGAGTTCGTCTCGCCCTCCACCCCCACGTGGTTGCGGACCAGGTCGGTTAGGAAATCCCGCTCCGGCGCTGTCGCCGGTTCATCCTGCGCGTAGAGTTCCTCATCGAACAGGGCATCCGTGACGATGTTGGAATGATTCAGCGCCGCGTGGAATTCCTCCGATAATTGCAGCGCTGCCAGTAATCCCATGGAATGCAGCGTCGACAGGCCGAGCGAATTCGAACCGGGCGCAATGGGCGTAAGCTGACTTGCGATGGTCGGCAGGGTCAGTCTCAATGGATAGAGGATTTCGCCGGTGGTGTAGAACCCTTGCACGTTGCTCTCGCGAGCCGCGTACTCGGAGTTGGCGCCTAGGGTCAGCGGATTCGATGAGAAAGAGTTGTTGTACTGGCCGAAGTTGGCATCGATGGTGCGGCCGTGCGCGGTCTGGTAAGCCTGGTACTCGTCGAAATAGGCCCCGACAGTGCTCCGAGTAAGTATGCTGCCCGCGACACCGCCCAACAGGCCGTCGTTGTGCGCCGAATTCCTGAAAGGTGCGGGATCGAAGATCGTGGCGGGCCGATTGAAGTAGATAGCCATCAAGGACGCCAGGCCGCCGCCGAGCGAATGTCCCGTGAAAGAGAGCGGCCCGCTGAAGGAGGCGCGAATGGCGGAGACGTATTCGATGGCTTGCGTGACCTGAAAACTCGGAAGGCCGGCTGCCGCCGGAATGTTCGCGTACTCGAAATCGGTCCACTTGTCCTGGTTGGTACCGGTGAACGAGATGACGAGTTCGCCGGCGGCGTTCTGGTAGGCGCCGGCTGAGAAACCGGTCTCGGGGTCGTCGACTCGATACGAGAGTTCGATCCAGCCGTCGGGCAACGGTCCTTTGTTGGTGTCGATTCGATCGTAGACCCGCAGTGCCAGCAGCGCATAATCCTGAGCGGTAACCATTCAACTCTCTCCTTATTAGATGGGCCGGCGCCGGCTCGATGGACGCCTTGGCGTCAGCAGGGAACGTGCGAGGAAATGCTCTTGTAGAAGCGTCTGTAGCGCGAGCTGCCATTGCTGGCCGCCTTCTCTTCCAGGGATATCAGCGGCCCCATCTGCGCCGACCGCGCGATCAGCAAATTTGTTTTCCAGCCGACCCTTGCGGCAGACACCGGTTGGCGCCGCCACCCATTGTCAGCAAGCCGATATTCGAAATAAGGCACCCCAGAATCGAGCCCGAGCTCCCGCGCGCGATGGCAATGGTCGACGATGGTGATGACGAAATAGACGCGCGAGTCCGCGTCCACGTCGAAGATCAATGGAATCTCGCCGGTCGGCAACGCCTTTGGGTTGCTCTCGTCGGGAGCCGCGATGCCGGTCGTCAGCGCAGGCAGCGTTTGGTTGCCGGGCAATGTGAATGAGAGGGTGGTGCGGTCGATGACTCGCTCGCCGAGACCGCCAAGTTCTCGGGTATCGTGGTACTGCTGCCGACGTTCGGCTATGGCAACGCGCCCATCGGCGAGCAGCACCTGCTCACGCCAAACCGCCTCCCCGCTGTTGCCACAGGCGGACAAGCAGAGCATCAATGCGAGCAGCCACGTGATTCGATTTCCCTTCATCGCCACTCTCTCATCCGGCTGTGGTGTTCACTTCCTGGCCAGACGGGCTATTTATATGAGTGTGCGTTGACTCGTTGAATGGGTGTCCGGCGTCGGCTTCATGGCTTCCCTTCCAACTCGCTGATTCTTCATTCGTCTTCTCTCGATGCAGCGGACAGTCCTTGACGCTGCCGTCGCTCATCATCTTTATTATGTGTAGCGACAGCCGGCAGAAAGAGTATCCACAAACTCGATGCGCAGTTCCAGTAGGGGCAAAGATGATTTTCGTTTGGCCGGTGCGGTCAGGAACAATCCGATGCAGTTTGTCCTCGAACGAGCACCTGATCGAGACCTCCACCCAGGCGCGATGCGTGGGATATGGATGTCGTGTGATCACGTCATGTGTGTCACTCCATATGAAGCAACCAAAGGGCGCCGACGATAAATGAGGCTGTCCGCAGTGTGAACTTTATCGACCTCGTTATACTGACAGAGCCACAATGGCTTCAAAGGAAGGACGAAGAAACTCATGAATGACTCCAGTATGCGTATTGTCCTAGCGATCTGTCTGGCTGTACTGACGACGTCATCGTGCTGGGCCCAGGATTTGTTCGTGGGTGTATTTGAGTCGGAGTCACGCGCGAACTTCGGTACCAGCACGCCAGGGGAGTACCGTATCGAGATCGTTCCGGCACCGAATGGCAACTACGTGGCAACAATTTATCAACGGGGAAAAAGGCTAGGACATCAAGAGCTCATTACATGTCCCGTCGAGAGCGAGGCCTACCTCCGCAACCGCCCAGCTGGTCGAGCGGAAGTGCTTTGCCGCAGCAATAGCTACGGAAAACCCCTGGGATTCATTTCATTCTCAGAGAATGGCATTTACATTACCGACGTGAAGCCGAAGTACGCTAAGAATCCAGATTTAGTAGAACAGGAAGGGTTGAAGCCGGGTGATCCCTCGCTGTTCGAGTCGCGTCACCACACAGCGAGGTACTACGCGAACGTCGGAGCGTTCATCTTTGGATTTCGCAAAGTCAGCGAATAGTTCACCGTGGTGTGGGAGTCCCCAATTGAGTGTCCGCTTTCGGGAAATCTACCCGCATCGGCCGCGTCGGGATTGTGGAGTGCGATCGAGAATCAGATATCGCCGAGGTACTGCTCGGCGAGGACGGTTTTATGGATGCGGGGCAATGAGCGTACTCAGCGTTGTTTAGATTGCGTGAGCCTTGCGCGGCCCCGGCGTTTGAAGGTCCTGCCGAGCCGCGCCGTTGATCGCCGCCCAACCGATGAGCGTCAGGTTCTCGACGTTATCACCCAGCGCATAGAATTGTTGCCGGGCGCCTTTAGCGACGGCAATCATCCTATCGCTCCATTCCGGCTTCATTTCCCACCCTCTTAACTGGTGACAGCAAATACTCCATCACCGACCTCCTTCCCTGAACGATCTCCGCCGAGATCTGCATGCCGGCGGCGAGTGGCAGCGTCAACCTACCGGTTTTCAATTGCTGGTCCCGCAACTGGATCAGAGCTTTGAAAGCCGGCGCGTCTGGTTGCGAGGGTGCGCTCTCCTCTTTCTTCGCAGATGAGGAATCCGCACTGATCGTCTTCACCGTTCCCTCCAACATCCCGTACTTCTGAAACTGATACGCTGCGATCTTCACTCTGACTGCCTGATTCGCCGAGACGAACCCGATGTCCTGGTTCTCGATCGAG
>DASRHX010000229.1:0-5453 GCA_035650295.1 Bryobacteraceae bacterium
AAACTGCCCAGGGAGATCGCATGGCGCAGATCGTGCACCGACTCGAGGCTCTCATCGAGGCAGACGGGCGTGCGTACGGCGCGCTGCAGTTGCGCCGATTCGGCGAGCCGTGTGCCCGCGAACGGCTGCTCGAACATCATCAAGTCAAATTCGTCCAGGGCCCTGAACACGTCAAGGTCGGAGAGATCGTACGCTCCGTTCGCATCCACGAACAGCGGAATATCGCCGAATGTTTCGCGTACCGCGCGAATCAGCTCCACATCGCGGCCACGCTCGATCTTGATCTTTACCCGCTTGTAACCGTCCACCAGATACTTCTCAATGGCACGCAGCATTTCCGAAGGTGTCTCGTATAGGCCCACGGCGAGCCCCGATTCGACCGGCCGGTTCGTGCCGCCCAAAAGTTCGTAGAGCGGCTTGCCTTGGCGGCGGGCTTCGAGATCCCAAAGCGCGGTCTCGATGCCAGTCTTCGCGAAATTGCTTCCCGCCTGAGCATTGATCCAGTCAACGGCAGCCGCGTGCGATTCAAACTCCTGCGTGAGCAGCGAAGGAATCAGCTGCTCTTTCAACTCCTGCCAGCAACTCTCCGGCGTGTCCGACGAGTAGAAAGAGCCTGACATCGGCGAAGATTCTCCGACGCCCATGAGCCCATTCGACTCCAGCTGAACGACGAGTCCGTCCTTCTCTGCCACGGCGCCGGAGCTGATTCGAAACGGCTCGACCAGGGGCACGCGAACGTGCGTGAGCGAAGCACGCGCGATCGCGAAACTCATACGACTTTCTTTCCCCTGCAGATGGTGAGCTTCGAAACAACGCGTTGCTTTGCCGTCACGGTATTCCGCTGGGAATCGACGAGAGGAAACTCGCCGTCCTCGATCCGCAGCAGCGCGACATCGGCGGGCGCGCCAACGGCGAGGGTGCCCATACCGGGAAGACGATTGACGATTTTTGCGGGAGCTATGGTGGTGCGGAAGAGAACGTCATCGAACGACATGCCGAGGTGCATCATCTTCGACATCGTGGTCGGCATATCGTAGACGGGCCCCTTCACGACGTTGAGATTATAGATGTCCGTTGAAATGGTGTCCGCTACGAAGCCATCTGCAAGCGCCTTGCGCGCAGCTTCGAAGTTGAAGCTGCCCAGACCATGACCGACATCGAAGAGAACGCCGCGTTTGCGAGCGTCCAGGACGGATTGCTTGATCTTGCCGTTGCTGTCGAGAATGCCGAGCGTGTGGGTGTTGTAACAGTGGGTGACGACATCGCCAGCCTTCATCAGCTCCATCACTTGATCTGTTTCCGGCGGCGCAAAGCTGATGTGAGCCATCAGAGGAATGCGGTAGGTGTCGCATAACTCGCGGGCGATTTTGAGGAAGTCGTAGCTGTATCGTCCGTTCATATTTGAACCAACTTGCAGCTTCACTCCGAGCAGAATGTCCTTGTTCGCGACGATGGTCTCACCGGTACGCTTCATGAACGAGCGCACGTACTTCACCGGATCCATGTCCGGGTTGCGGTTGTCGGGGTAAAGGTAGACGTAACCGTAGATGCGAACGGGAGAGGGCTGCACAATAAAGCGGCGGAATCCCTCGGTTTGCTGGACTCCGAAGCTGCCGGCGTCGATCCAGGTCGTTACGCCGGAACGGGCCGCGATTGGGCCCGCTTCGATACCGAGACCTGTGCCGCCAAAATAGCAATGGGTGTGCAAGTCGACAAGACCTGGTGTAACGAAGTGCCCGGCGGCATCCACGATTTCCCGGCCCCGATTGGCCGGAATACTGTCCTCAATGGCAGCAACCTTGTCGGCGGAGATGCCCACGTCGGCGCGCCGTTTAAAGCCCCGCGCGGGGTCGCAAACCGTTCCGTTGCGAATCAGGATGTCGAATTGGGCGGGTTGCTGCGCGAAGGCAGCACCCGCGAGCAGGCCCAGGCAATCACGGCGTTTCATTAGTAAGGCATTATAGAGCGATACAACCGAACACCACCAGGACCGCGATTGCGATGGAGCCGGCTCGCCGCTGGTCGATCGTTGTTTTGCTGTGCCTAGGCATGGTCATCGCCTACATCGACCGCACGTCGTTGTCGATCGCCATTGCCGTCCCGGAGTTCAGGACTTTTTTCTCCCTTACAGACAGTCAGCGCGGCTTGATGAACTCGGCCTTCTTCTGGTCGTATGCCTTGCTGCAGGTCCCCGCCGGCTGGATGGTAGATCGCTTGGGCGTGAAGTATCCGTATGCGCTGAGCTTCCTGTTTTGGAGCGCGATCGCGGCTATCACCGGCCAAGCGAGTTCGTTATGGCAATTATTCGCGTTGCGGTTGCTTTTGGGCGCGGGCGAGGCCACAGTGGCGCCGGCGAGCCTGCGCTGGATTCGCATGAACATCGGCGAGAACCAGCGTGGCCTCGCCATGGGCATTTACATGGCGGGGACGAAGATTGGTCCAGCCATCGGTGCACCGGTCGCGGCGTGGCTTATTGCTCACTATGGCTGGCGCAGCATGTTTCTGATGACTGGTTTGATGGGCATATTTTGGCTCGTACCGTGGATGATCCTCGTACCGCGTGACGAAACGGCGCAACCCACAACCTCGAAAACGGCGGCGAGCGACGCTCCTTTCTGGAGCCTGTTCAAGAGCCCGGCCATTTGGGGCATTCTCATCGGCACGTTCGCCTATAGCTGCTACCTCTACTACAGCCTCACGTGGCTGCCCTCCTACTTCAAGGAGCAGCGTCATCTGCCGCTGGAGATGATGGGCATCTTCACCATGTTCAGCTTTTCCGGCATGGCCGTTACGGCGATTGCCTCTGGCTGGGCCGCCGACCTCGTGATCAAGCGCGGCGGCGATGCGTTGAAGGTCCGCCGGGGATTCACCATGGCCGGACTTGTGCTCGCCGCGACCGAGGTGTTGGGCGCAAATGCCGCCTCCGACGGCTGGGCTCTCTTCTTCGCCATCTTCTCGCTCGCCGGCTTAGGCGTTGCCACCGCTAATTATTGGGCCCTCACACAAACCGTTGTGCCTGGCGGCGCCATTGGCCGAATTGGCGGTTTACAAAATACCGCCAGCAATCTCGCCGGCGTGGCCGCCCCAATCCTCACGGGCTGGTTGATTCAGAAAACCGGCAACTATGAAGCACCCATGCAAGCCATCGCTGTGTTGCTGCTGATCGGTGCGGCCAGCTATGCACTTTTGGTGAAGCGCGAGAGCTCGCGATAGAATGGCGTCTCCATGGAGGCGTCGGAATGAGCATTCGATTTCTTTCTCAACTGGTGACAATTGGTCTTTTGGCCTCGGCGATTCGCGCGGCTGAACCCACGGTGGTGATCGACAGTGCGATGGCGCCGCCCGCGTGGGCATTGCTCGAAAGGCAATTGCTGCGCGACAGCTCGGCGGCCTGCGAGCGCTTCGCCGCCAAGTATGTCGATGATCGCGGCTACCTGCTCCACACGATGCGCTGGGGCACATTGGACGGCCCAGATGACGCGATCGAGACCTTCCACAATTGGACGCTGCTCCACGCGCTCGGGGGATCCAACCGAATGCTCGACGATTACAAGCGAGCGCTCGAGGGCCACTACAAACAATATGCCGAACTGCGCACTAAGCTGACGAAACTATCCGAGAACGGCGCCTACTACAAGGAGTTCATTACGCAATCGGACTGGTTCCACACCGGCGAAGGAATGCGCGCTCTCATGTTTCTTGGGCTATCGGACCCGAATAGCATACTCTTGCGGGAGCGGATGAAGCGGTTCGCCGCCATGTATATGGGCGAAGACGAGGAAGCGCCAAATTACGATCCCAAAAACAAGTTGATTAAGAGCATCTGGACCGGCAGCAAGGGGCCGATGCTACACAAGGCGACCACCTACGATTGGGTGGGCGATCCCACGCCGGGCAGTTTTCACCTGCTCCACAACAAAGCCGGACGGGGGAAGCTGCTCAACCTGAACGAGTACTATCCGAAGATGCTGGCGCATTGCGCCGACTATCTCGATAGCGTGGGCGATCACCCGCTCAACCTCGCTTCGACCGGCCTTGCCGTGAACGCGTTCGCGTTGACCGGGCAGGCCAAGTATAAGAACTGGGTGGCCGAGTACGTAGGCGCATGGAAGCAGCGCACCGAACAGTGCGGCGGCAACATCCCCACCAACGTTGGCCTCGATGGCAAACCCGGCGGCGAGTATAACGGCCAATGGTGGAAGGGCACCTACGGCTGGAACTTCACCATTTTCGACGGCGAGTTGGAAGAGATCGCCCATCGCAATACATTCAGCGCCGGCTCGTGGCCGGGCTTTGCGAACGCTTTGCTGCTTACCGGAGACCAGAGCTTTATTGGCGTGCTGCGGCGGCAAATGGACAACATCTATGCACAAAAGAAAGTGGAAGGCGGCAAGACGCTGTTACCGCAAATGTATGGCGACCCCAAAGGCTACAAGGAGAACGGCGCACCTGTGTGGTATCGCTATACCCCCAATCTCTATGGCGACCGCCTTGCGGAGATTTACTTCTGGTCGATGGACCGCAAGGACCTGGAGCGTGTGCCGAAGCAAGGCTTCGTCGGTTTTCTCGAAGGGCAGAATCCCGATTTCCCGGTGAAAGCGCTTGAGAGGGACCTCGCCGAGGTGCGAAGCACGATGCGGGAAATTGAGACCGACCCCACTACTCCCGACACACGTCTAGCCGACTACCTGATGGGCATGAATCCGGCGACGACCCACACGCTGACCAATCTGACGATGGGGGCGTTTCTTTCCGGGAACATTTGGAGCTTGCACGCGCGCTTCCGCTACTTCGACCCGGCCCAACGGCGCGCGGGATTACCGCAAGACGTCGCCGCGCTGGTGGAAAAACTGGAGACCGACGCGGCTACACTGACACTGGTGAACGTGAACGCGGTGGACCCGCGTACGGTGATCGTGCAAGCCGGCGGTTATGGCGAGCACCGATTCGACTCGGTCGAAATCAATGGCAAATCGCAGCCGGTCGCCGGCCCACTACTAACCGTCAGATTGGAACCCGGGAGTGGAGCGCGCCTCCGTTTCCGGATGGCGCGCTACGTAAATCCTCCCACGCTTGCCCAGCCCTGGGATCGGGGATGGTTTCCGCGGAACTAACCGCCTACCACTCCAAGCGGAAAACCAGAAGGTGGTTTGGCTGAGCCGTGCCGATGTCGGAGAAGCCGCCGCGGGTGGCGGTGCCGACGCGCCCAAAGTTCGCCAGATTTTGCAGGTTGAACGCCGAATTCGGCGCCCCGTAGTTCGGGCTCTTGAACGGGTTGTTGGCGTCCCAGCGAAGGATGAACTTCAGGCTTTCGTAGACCTGCCACTCCTTCGAGAGAGAGAACTGCGGCCAGGTGATGCCAGGCATCTCCAGCACATTGCGGCCCATCGTGCCCGCGGTGAACGCCGCCGGGTAGGCGAACGCCGCCGCGTTCAGATAGGGTACCTGGGCTT
>DASRHX010000230.1:0-21636 GCA_035650295.1 Bryobacteraceae bacterium
TTTATCTCACGAAGACGTTTTTTCAGGCTGGAACCGTAACCGGGCAGGTTGCGGAGACCGATGGTGCTCGGAGTATACCCGGAGCCGCATTGCACCTGATACGTCCCTTCGAAATTCGGGTTGGGCTTATCCCAGTACAGCGATGTGAGTAAGCCGTGATAGTAGCCGGTGCCGTCGTCATTCGAGCCGTCGCGATCCTTTAACTCGGGAAAGTAACCGGCCACGTGGAATCCGAAGTGACTGGTCAGATTGCGGCCGACCTGTGCGCTGCTGTTGGCGAGACCGTTGGGAAAGCGGCGCGTGCGGTTTAGCATGAGATGCCGCGGCGTTTCGATGGAGTTGCATGCCAGAACCAGGACTTTGCAGGAGATCTTCTCAAGGGCGCCGTTTGGACGCGTGACTTCAATGCCGGTGACGCGCGTCTCGTCGCTGTTGAGGAGAATGCGCGTCATCATGGCCTCTGAGATGACGGTGAGATTCCCGGTTCGCAGGCCGAGCGGAATGGGCGTATTGGCCGAGGTGTATTTGGCATCGACGCAGCAGTTGCCGCATTTGCCGCAATAGTGGCAAAGAGCCCGGCCTGAGGAGTGCGGCTCGGTGACCATGGCCTTGCGCTGGGAGACGTATTCGGCCACGCGGCCCTGCTTCTTGAGACGCTCGACCCCGCGCTTGAGGATCATATCGGGGCAGCGCATGCGCACGCCCTTTAGGAACTCGCCGTCGGGCATATTGGACAGGCCATCGTTGTCGCCGTAAACGCCCATGAAGCGCTCGGCGCGGCTGTAATAGGTGGCGACCTCTTCGTAAGGCATGGGCCACTGTCTGTAATCGAGGGGCCCAAATCTCAGACTGTGCCCAGCCCAGCAGAGCGACCGCCCGCCGACCGCCTTGAGCCACCCGTGGCCGGGGCGGTCGCCGACGGGAGTGAAGTGGTTGCGCTCGGCGCGGTCGCGCCAGAGGCTCTCGAACGGAGAAACCAAGCCCTTTCTGAGGCGCTCCTCGAGCGCTTCCATCGGCGCCTTGTGGAATCCGTAATCGACTCCCGCTCGCAGCCGCGGCCCGGCTTCGACGAGAGCGGTTTTCAGCCCGGCTCTTGCGAGAACGTAGGCGGCGATTCCGCCCCCGGGCCCACTGCCGACAACGCAAACGTCGCAAGGTTGGTTGGCCATTGTGGGTTCATTGTAACCGTGATTAGCGGCGCGCCGGAGCTAAAAACGGGCGAGGGCCGCCACGACCGTTCCTTCACATACCCCCATGTCGATACGGCGCGCGTCCCCGGACTCGCCGTAGCCGCGCAGGATGACGCGGTCGCCATCCTCGAGAAACGGCTGCCCCAGCTCGAGAAGACATCCGCCCTGATCCGCTCCGGGACCGGAAACGGTGCCGCTGGCGAGAAGGTCGCCCGGCTCCACGGGACATCCGTTGGAAGCATGATGGGCGAGCATCTGGTCAAAGGTCCAGTACATGTCGAAAAAACTCGCTTGGCTCACGCGCTCCGGCCGCGTCGACCCGGCCCGCTGGATCCATACCTCGAGCGTCAGATCAAATGCGGATTCCGGTTTGCCTGCGAGGTAAGGCAGCGGCTGTGGATCGCCTTCCGGGCGCGGCTTCCGCGGACGGCGGAAAGGTTCGAGGGCTTCCGTGGTGACCACCCATGGCGAGATGGAGGTGGCGAAGTTCTTCGAGAGGAAAGGACCAAGGGGCTGATACTCCCACCGCTGGATGTCCCGTGCGGACCAGTCATTCACCAGCGTCACTCCAAACAGATGGTCGCCGGCCTCGGTGGCCGGGATCGGTTGGCCGAGCGCATTGCCCGGTCCGGCGAACACGCCTAGTTCGAGCTCATAGTCCAACATTCCGCTCGGGCCGAATCGCGGGGGCCCTTGGCGCGTATCGGCGATCTGGCCCAGCGGACGGCGTATCGCTGTGCCGCTCACAACGATCGACGACGCCCGGCCATGATAAGCGATCGGAACGTGCTTGTAATTGGGCAGGAGGGGATTGTCCGGACGGAACAAGCTGCCGACGCGGGTGGCGTGATGGATGGACGCGTAGAAATCGGTGTAACCCCGAATCCGCGCGGGCAGCCGCAGAGTTGCTTCGGCTTGCGGCACAACGCCGCACCGGCGCGCCGGATCGGCCAGCAGGCGGCTGATTTCGCGGCGCAGATCCACGCGCTGCGATTTGGGCAGTGCCATCAACGGATTCAGCGTTTCGGCGTCGAGAAGGCGCCGCAGGTCGAGGATGAAGTCGCCGATGCCCACTCCGGCGCGGGACGACGAATCGTCCGCCGTCGTGAAGACACAGTAGGGCAGGTTTTGAATTGGAAACGCGCTGCCGGGCTGATTGGCCGACTCGACCCAGCTCATCAGCTTCGGGTCGTGGGTTTCGTCGAGCTTCATGAGAGCAGCCCCAGGCTCTTCAGGCCGTCGATCGGATCCTCGAAGGAGCAGGACCCGAACGAGTGGATGAAATCGCGGCGCGCCTCGCTGATCTGCTTGGCCGACAGGCGATGTCGGCGCCATTCGGCGTAGTCATCGGTAAAGACAAACCTCGAAGCGTCTGTTTCGCCGAGGACCCCTTCGAGAATCGCATCGTTGCCGTGCCAGGCAAACGCGGCCGCCAGCAGCACGTTGAGGAATCCATGCATAACGGCGCGCGGGGAATCGGCTGCGTAGGTCAGCGGGTGCTCGCCCCGGATCGGGTGATGAAGCCCGGCGGTGGCTTTCCACGGGCGGCGCGCGTTCGCCTGATGGCGGATGAATGCGGCCACGGCCGCCGGAGTGGGGATCTTATCGGCGGTCAGCCCGCCCGTGCGGATCTTGGCAAACTCACCCGGTGCGGGATCGAGCGCCTCGCGGTAAACGGCGCCGCCGGAGTGTTCGGCATCGCCGTGAATATCCTCGCGGGTGATCAGACGGTTCAGGAACCGCGCATATGGACCCCGCTGGTAGTCCGCGTAGTTCTTCTCGACCTGATCCACGGAAAGCGCCGCGGGCGGGAAGAGCCCCGCATAGTCGATAGCGTGCCGAAGGAGCGCTTCTAGTGAGCCAGCCATGACAGATAGTAGTCCCTGTCTTCCACTGCAAGCGCCGCCTCGGCGACCTCCAAGCCCCGGAAGGTATCCACCATCACGGCAAGTTCGTTGGTCGCCTTCTGGCCGATTGACTGTTCGGTGCGTCCCGGTTGGGGTCCGTGCGCGAGGCCGTCGGGATGCAGCGTGATGGAGCCGTATTCGATTCCTGAGCGGCTCATGAATTCCGAGTTGGCGTAGTAGAGCACCTCGTCTGACATAACGTTGGAATGGTTGTATGGCGCGGGGACGGCTTCCGGGTCGAAGTCGTAGGGGCGTGGACAGAACGAGCAGACAACGAACCCGTCTCCTTCGAACATCTGGTGAGTGGGCGGCGGCAAGTGAAACCGGCCGACCCTCGGCTCGAAATCATGGATGGAAATCGCCCAAGGGTAGTAATATCCGTCCCAGCCGGCAACGTCGAACGGATGGTGCGCGCAGGTCAGTTCCAAGAGTTGGTCCCCCTTCTTGACCAGCACGGGGAAGTCGCCTGTTTCGTCGTGTGTTTCGAGGTCCGACGGCTTGCGTATGTCGCGTTCGCTGTACGGGCTGTGTTCCAGAAGCTGCCCGAACTCGTTGCGGTAGCGTTTCGGCGTGCGCACGAAACCAGTGCTCTCGATGATCAGCAGGGCCCGCGGGCCCGCCTGGAAGCTGTAGCGATGGACGATGCCACGAGGAATTACAAGATAATCCCCCGGGCGGAACTCAATCCGACCGAACGGAGATGCGAGCACGCCCCTCCCTTCCGAGACATATACGATTTCGTCGGCTTGGGCATTACGGTAGAGGGCGGAGACATCTTCCGTGGGCCTTGCCACGGCCAGAATGACGTCTTTGTTTGCCAGCACGGGAATACGTTCGGTTACGGCGGAGGCGACCGCCGGAAGCTGCAGGGTGCGGAAGTGCCGGTGATGCACAGGAGCCTGCGCAGCCGTTTTGACCGCGACGCTTTTCAACGACCGCAGATTCCGGACTTCGGTGGGCCGGTGCACGTGATAGACCAGCGACGACGGTCCGGTGAATCCCATGTTGCCCATGAGCTCTTCCGTGTAGAGGGACCCGTCCGGCTGCCGGAAGATCTGGTGGCGCTTGGCGGGGACTTTGCCTAGGAAATGGTAAACGGACATTAGCCTTGCTCCAGTGCGGCGGCGCGAATCGATTCCACAGCCGGCGGATTCTCGAGCGCCGTGAGATCGCCCGGATCCTCGCCAAGATACGCCGCCCGGACCACGCGGCGCATGATTTTGGCGTTACGCGTTTTGGGAATCGCGTTGACGAAGTGCACGCGATCCGGACGCATCGGTTTGCCGAGAGCGCCGCCTACGCTTTCCTTCAGCTCCTCGGCGAGCCCGTCTTGGCGGTCAGCGCTGACGCAGAAAGCAACCATCGCTGAACCTTTTCGGTCGTCAGGTATACCGATCACCGCTGCTTCCACCACGGCCGGATGCGCGACGAGGATGGATTCGACCTCGGCGGGACCGATGCGCTTGCCGGCGATTTTGAGCGTGTCGTCGCTGCGGCCGAGAATGAACCAATGCCCGTCTTCGTCGATCCCGGCCCAGTCGCCATGGAGCCAGGCGCCCGGAAACCGCTTCCAATAAGTCTCTTCGTAACGGTCCGGTTCGCGCCAGAAGCCGCGCGCCTGGCCGATCCAGGGATTCCGGATCACTAGTTCGCCCACGGCTCCGCGAACGGGCTGTCCCGCGTCATCGAAGACATCCGCCGCGATTCCAGGGCATGGCGCGGCGAAGCCGCAGGGTTTGATCGGATGAATCACGGTGTTTCCGAGAATGCCGCCCGAGCATTCCGTACCGCCCGAGTAGTTGATGATGGGGAGGCGGCCCTGGCCAACGTTCCGGAACAGCCACCACCACGGATCGGGATTCCACGGCTCTCCGGTCGAGGCCAGCACGCGTAGCGCGGAGAGATCGTGACGCGCGGGAAGGCTGGAGTCATGGCCGGCGAGCGCACGGATGAGCGTCGGCGAAAGCCCGAGGACGTTCACGGCGTGCGCGGCGGCGAATGCCCACAGGCGGTCCGCCGCGGGATAATCCGGCGCGCCGTCATAGAGTGCGATCGTCGCGCCCAGTATCAGTGCGCCGTAGATGAGCCACGGCCCCATCATCCAGCCGAGGTCGGTGATCCAGGCGATGCGCTCGCCGCTGTGCACGTCGACGTTCAGGGCCATGTCCTGCGCCGATTTCACCGGAAAGCCGCAATGCGTGTGCACGATTCCCTTGGGCTTGCCCGTGGTGCCTGAGGTATAGATCACGAGCGCCGTGGTTTCGGCGTCCACGATCGCCGGGTCGAGTGTGCGGCCGGCACCGTGGTGGCCGAAGATCAAGTGGCGCACGGTAGGGCACTGTGAGGCGGCCTCGGCGGCGATGGCTCCGGATTCTACACGACTGCCGCGCCGCGTGAAGCTTTCTGATGCCACGAGCGCCGTGGCATCGAGATCGTTCAGCCGCGTCGCAATGGCCGTGGCGCCGAAGCCGGAGAACAACGGTACAGCCACCGCGCCGATGGCGTTGACGGCAAGCAGTACAGCCACGGTTTCGGGCGTCATCGGCATGAAGATTCCGATCGCGTCGCCCTCGCCGAGACCGAGCGAACGAAAATGCGCCGCCCAGTGAGCGGTTTCACCGGCGAGATCGGCATAGCTCCATTCGCGCGTTTCACCGGATTCATGTTCGTATACCACAGCCGTGCCCTCATGGCGCAGGCACGTCGTTACGATATTGAGCCTTCCGCCTTCGCACCAGCGGGGCCAGGCGATGCCACGATCGAGATTGAGCACGCTCCGGTAGGGCGTGGCCCACCGGATGCCGAGGAACTCCAGCACGTGTCCGGTGAACCATGCGGCGTCACCGGCAGCGCGGTTCTGCATTTCGGCGAAGGTAGCGCAGCCGCAGCGGCGCAGGAACCGCGTGAGCTCCGCATTGCCGGTGTATTGCCGCGAGGGACGCCAGGCGATCGGCTGCCTCACCGCGCCTTCTCCCAGAGGTCGCGGCCGAACACGTTCATCTGGCCGCGGGTGATGTCGCGTACGACAGCCTTGTGCGCGGCCACGGCATCCTTGCTGCGCACTGATTCGACGATGGGCCCGAGCAGTTCCTTGGCGTCGGCGGCGAGCGTAGTCGAGGAACGGACGGTCAGATAGAACAGCCGCGTTGACCTCTCCAAGACGCCGCGCAGCATGGTCTCGAGCTCGCGGTTGTGCGCCATGCGCGCCAGATGAAGGTGGAACTCGGTGTTAGCCTGCACGATTTCATCGAGATTCGCGCCGTTGCGGGTGTGCGCCAATACTTTCTTGTACAGCTGCTCGAACATCGCTATGTCCGCCGGTTCGGCGCGTTGCGCGGCCAACTCGGCGGCGATGCCCTCCAGAATGAGACGGGCCTCGATCAGGTCGCGTACGGTGCGGAAACTCACCTCCGGAACCAGGTATCCGCGCCGCGGGACGGCTTCGAGCAGCTTCTCGTTGTGGAGGCGATTGCAAGCCTCGCGAAAGGGAGTCCGGCCGACGCGGAAGCGCGCCAGGACGTCGGCCTCGGAAAGAAAAGCTCCTTCGGCGAACTCACCGCGGAGAATAGCCTGCTTGAGGACGCGGTAGGCCTGTTCGGCGAGCGTGCCGCTTCCGTTGGCGCTCTCACGATTAGCCGACACGACTCCAATGATACAATATATTCAGGATATATCGTGGATATGAAACTCGTGCCGCCCTACATTGCTGCAATGGAGCCGTACGTGCCGGGTCTGGCCGTCGATGATGTCCGCAGGTTGTATGGGTTGGAGCGCGCCGTCAAATTGAGCTCAAATGAAAACCCGCTCGGCCCGTCGCCGCTGGCTTTGGAGGCGATGAAGGCAACGCTCGGCGGCGTTTCACGCTATCCCGACGGAGGCTTTGCGTTGCGCCGCAAGCTGGCGGAGCGCTTTGGCGTAAAGGTGGAGAATGTGATCGCGGGCGCCGGCTCTGAAGGCATTATGGCCGACATTGTACGCACCTTCCTCGGCGACGATGAGGAGGTGCTATCGAGCGAGGGCACGTTCGCCGGAATGCGCGTGCTGGCGCAGAGTCGCGGCGTCGCCTTTCGCACCGTTCCGCTCCGTGATTGGCGTTTCGACCTTGACGCGATCGCGGGCGCGATTACCGACAAGACAAAGCTCATCTATCTGGCCAATCCGAACAATCCTACTGGCACAATTTTTTCCCGCAGCGAGTTCGGCGCATTCCACAGGCATGTGCCGGCGCACGTACTGGTGATCCTCGATGAAGCCTACTTCGAGTATGCGCAGGACAACCCGGCCTATCCCGACTCGATGCACTACCGGTGGGACAACGTGATCACGCTGCGAACCTTTTCGAAGGCGTACGGGCTGGCGGCGGCGCGCATCGGTTACGGCTTCGCCCATGAGGATCTGATCGCGATGTTGTTGAAGGTCAAGCTGCCGTTCGCGCCGTCGACGCTTGCCTCGGCCGCTGGTATCGCGGGTCTCGACGACCGCGAGTTCCTTCACCGCACGCTCGAGATAAACGCGTCCGGCATGCGTCGCATGATGGCCGGGCTGCTCGAGTTGGGTCTCGTTCCGGTACCGTCGGAAGCGAATTTCGTCATGGTCCCGTTCGCTACCCGCAAACGGGCCGCCGAGGTTTTTGAGGAACTCCTGCGGCAGGGTGTAATCGTGCGCCCGCTCGATTCTTACGGCCTGCCGCTGGCATTGCGGATCACCATCGGAACCACCGAGGAGAACGAACTATGCCTGCAAGCACTGCAACACGCACTGCGGCTGGAACCAGCCCTGCGGTAACAGACTTTCTGCCCCTTCATGGCACCGACCACGTGGAGTTCTACGTGGGCAACGCCAAGCAGGCGGCCTACTTCTATCGCGCGGCCTTTGGATTCCGGCTGACCGCGTATCGCGGGCCGGAGACCGGCACGCGTGACCGGGCGTCATATGTCCTCGAACAGAACAAAATCCGCTTCGTGCTGACCACGGCCCTGCGACCCGATGGGGAGGTCGCGGCGCACATTCGCAGTCACGGCGATGGCGTCAAAGACATCGCGTTGACGGTGGATGACGTTGAGTCCGCCTGGGCGGAAACAACGGCGCGCGGCGCGCGCGGCATCCGCCCGCCGGCGACCGAATCCGACGAACACGGGCCGGTTACCACGGCGTCGATAGCCGTATACGGTGACACGATCCACACCTTCGTGGAACGCCGCGGCTATGGCGGGGTCTTC
The DNA here is from genome assembly GCA_035650295.1 of Bryobacteraceae bacterium. Classification (GTDB taxonomy): domain Bacteria; phylum Acidobacteriota; class Terriglobia; order Bryobacterales; family Bryobacteraceae; genus JAFLBB01. The sequence goes on from DASRHX010000230.1 coordinate 8,317, forward strand.
CTGCCTGGCTTTGCGGCCGTGGATACGTCTGACATCGTGGCGCGTCCGGTGGGCTTGCGTCATATCGATCACGTAGTGGGCAACGTCGGATTGGGCGAGATGGAGACTTGGGCGCAATTCTACGCCCGCGCGATGGGTTTCAAAGTATACCGGCACTTCGACGACAAAGACATCTCCACCGAATACTCGGCGCTCATGTCGAAGGTGATGGCAAACGGAAACGGCCGAGTGAAGTTCCCGATCAACGAACCCGCCCAGGGTCGCAGGCGGTCGCAGATCGAAGAGTATCTCGATTTTTACGGCGGTCCCGGCGTCCAGCACATCGCTCTGGCTACGGGCGACATCATCGGCGCCGTTACGCGGCTGCGCGCGCAGGGCGTGGAGTTTCTGCAGGTGCCGATGACATACTACGACGATCTCTCCGCACGAGTGGGCCGCATCGACGAGCCGGTAGCCAAGCTGGCCGAGCTCGGCATCCTGGTGGATCGCGACGAGGAAGGCTACATGCTCCAGATCTTCACCAAGCCTGTCGAGGACCGGCCGACGCTTTTCTTTGAGGTCATCCAGCGCAAAGGTTCGCGCAGTTTCGGCAAGGGGAATTTCAAGGCGCTGTTTGAAGCGATCGAGCGCGAACAGGCGCGGCGGGGGAACCTGTAGCCATGCGGCAGGACTATAGCCTCTACACGGAAACCGACCACGCCACCTGGCGCACTCTCTACGCCCGCATGCTTCCCCAATGGCGGAGCCACGCCAATCCGCGGTTTCTCGAGGGAATCGACCAGCTGTGCCTGGACCCCGAACACGTACCGCGGCTCAGCGACGTCAACCGGTTTCTGGAGCCCCTGACCGGCTTCGCCGCGCGTGCCGTGCCCGGCTACGTCCCCGCCTTTGAGTTTTTCGACGCGCTGCGTACCCGGGTGTTCCCGACGACGGTGACCGTCCGTCCTCCGGACAAGTTGGACTATCTGCCGGAGCCCGATATTTTTCACGACATAGCCGGACACGTTCCCATGCATACCGACAAGGCCTTCGCCGATACATTGGTTCGCTTCGGCGATTGCGCCCACTCCGCCGCGGGACGGGCGCGGGATATCCAGGATCCGGCCGCGCGGACGCATATCATGGCAAACGTCATCCGCGCTCTGGCGCGCTTCTTCTGGTTTACCGTCGAGTTCGGGCTGATGCGCACGCGGGACGGAATGAAAGCCTATGGCAGTGGACTCCTTTCAAGCCATGGAGAGCTGGCCCATGCAATCCTGTCGCCGAAGGTTCAGCGCTACCCGCTGCAATTGGAATGGGTGGTCAACCAGGGCTTCGAGATCGATCACTACCAGCCGCTGCTGTTCTGGGTAGAGGGATTCGATCGGCTATTCGAGGAGGTGGGACGCCTGGACCAGTGGATGCGCGAAGGGAAGCTGGATCACGTGGCGCCGGGCGAGCCTACCGTCAACGAACGCGACCTGGCCAGTTTTCTGTCATTCGAGTCCCTGCGAAACGCAGGAGCGTCATCGAGTTCCACCATTGCCGCGGCATAAGCAGGCAACGAGAGCGAGCTCGAAGTGCCGTCCGGAAACTACCCAACCACCTGCGTATTCTTGGCACCAGGAGTAGCTTTTCGCGCGAAAATATTGGCTCTGTGCGGCGGCATCTGTGCGGCGGCCATTGCGCGCCAATTGAAATGCGCGTATAGTATCGCGGCGGTAGGGTAATGACCAAAAGGAGAAGCTTTATGTTCCGGACACTCACTTTGCTGTTTTGCACATTGGTGGCCGCCTCGGCTGCGGATCTGATCGGCACCTGGAAATTGAATACAGGCAAGTCCAAGTACACGGGAATGCCCGCTCCCAAAGAGCAGACGGTAACATACACCGCTAAAGGCGCCGGGTGGGACTACTCGGCCAAGGGAACCTCGGGTACGGGCGAGCCAACCAACGCGGCATTCACGTATGTGAAGGATGGAGAGGACGCAAAAACAACGGGCTTTCCTTACTGGGACGCCATTTCCATAAGAAACGGATCGAGCGCGAAGTCCAGTGCAACGCTGAAGCGCGCAGGGAAAGCGGTCGGCACAGCAACTCGAACAATAAGCGCGGACGGGAAGACGATGACCATAACGGGTAAGGTGACCATGCCCGATGGCAAGCCTGCCACCTATACCGCCGTTTACGACAAACAGTAAAGAGAGTCCACCGCCTCACGATATGATCGGAGCGTGAATAGGCTCAGGGCGCTCCAACAGATTGGGGCCGTTGCGGGTTGCTCGCTTTTCGCTCTCTTTCTTATTGATTCAGCCGCCTTCCGGACGGGCTTATACAGCAGGATGGTGGCGCCCGATTCGTATGCTGGACGCTTCCGGGCCGCCATCCAGGGCGCCGCCAAAGTGTCTCCTGCAGGGGCAAAGCTGGTGTTGGTCCTGGGTGATTCGGCAATGGGCGAGGGCTTTTCCGCGCGGATTGCCGATCAGACTGCCGGCCATCGCGTGCGATTCGTCAATGGCGCTGTTCCCGCCGCCAGTATTCGAACTTGGTTCTACCTGCTTCGCGAACTGGACCCGCAACGCAACAGGTTTTCCGTCATCGTGCTTCCCGTGGAAGGGTACGACGACGAAGATGGGCCCTGGGACCGTGACGACAGCACCAACGATGTGCGCTTGGTGGTGTCTGCTCTGCACATTGGCGATGTCGTGGAATTTACGCGGTCGTTCCGGAAGTGGGATGCGCGGTGGCTGGCATTCCGCGACGTGATGCTGAAGGGGATGGTCTATCGCAACGATTTGCGCAACTTTTTTTCCCACCCACAACAGCGGCTGACAGAAGTGCAAGCCAGCGAGGCACACGGTTCCGAGTGGACTTACGGCTACGATGGCCGCAATCAGGACTTCGACCCGGCGAGCCACGAAATCCAGACGATGATCCATCGTCCTCCCTCGCCGCAGACCGGAATCTACAAGGAGTATCGAACCTACTGGCTGGACAAATTGGTGGCGCCGTATGCCGGGAAGGGGACGAAGTTCTTGATTGTCCGCGCACCCCGCAACCCGGTGCCGATTGCGCGATACGCGCGCCATGATCCGCGGAGTTCAATTCGATCCTTGGCGTCGCGACGCAACGTGGTTGTGGCGGACGAGCACATATTCGCCGACCTGGAACAGATACCGTATTTCTTCGATGCCTTGCATATGAACAGCGCCGGACGAAGGTTATTCTCGAGCCGCCTGGCGGCCCTCGTCGTGGAGCGCTTCTTCTGAGATGCTCTTCTGCACATATCAGTACTTCATTTTCTTCCTGGCGGTAGCGGCGCTCTTTTATCCGTGCCCGCAACGCTGGCGGCGCGGCATCCTGCTGGCGGCGAGCTACTTCTTCTATGCGAGCTGGAACTGGAGGTTCATTCCGCTCCTGGCGGGCCTCACGGTCGTTGACTACGCGGCCGCAATCTGGATTGAAAGAACAACCGGCAGCCGGCGGCGCAAGTTCGCATTGCTCGTGAGCCTGGCCGCCAATCTTGGCTTCCTCGGCTTCTTCAAGTACTACAATTTCGCTACCTCGACGCTGGCGGCTGTCCTGGACCTGCCGGATGACCGTTGGCGGCTGGCGCTCATCCTACCGCTCGGCATAAGCTTCCATACCTTTCAGAGTATTTCGTACGTGGTGGACGTCTACCGTGGAGAGCAGCGTGCAGTACCCCGATTTCTGGACTATGCGCTGTTCATTAGCTTTTTCCCGCAGTTAGTGGCGGGACCAATTGTGCGGGCGCGGCAGTTCTTCGCTGACTTGGAGAACTGGCGCCCGCCCAAGCGCGACGAAGTGCATCACGGCGCATTGCTGGTGGTGTTGGGAGTGACGAAGAAACTCGCGTTTGCCGACAACTTTGCCGCCATCAGCGACCGCTATTTCGGAGGCGGCGGAGAAGTGGATGCCTGGGCCGGAGTGCTGGCGTTCTCCATGCAAATCTATTTCGACTTTTCAGGCTATACGGACATTGCGATTGGATCCGCCCTGTTGCTTGGCTTCCATTTCCCTGTTAACTTCCGCCGGCCGTACCTGGCGGTGAGCATCACGGATTTCTGGCGCCGGTGGCATATCTCACTCTCGACCTGGTTGCGAGATTACGTCTACATTCCGTTGGGAGGAAACCGCCACGGACGCCTGCGCACCTACCGCAATCTGATACTCACGATGCTGCTGGGAGGCCTGTGGCATGGGGCGAACTGGACGTTTGTGGTGTGGGGCGGTTATCATGGCGCGTTGCTGGCGATCGAACGGGCCTTGGGGATTTCCGGCGTGCGCAATGATGCGTGGTCACTTCGGAACTTGCCGCGGTGTGTATTGACGTTTGCACTGGTGACCGCCGGTTGGGTTTTCTTCCGCGCCGCGAATCTACGCGAGGCGTTCAGGATACTCGGAGACCTGTTCCACCCTTCGGCTTCCGGCATCCAAGTCGAGCCGGCCCTAGCGGTGTTGCTGGCGGCGGCGCTGGTGCTTGCCATATGGGAAGAGAAAAAGCAGGCGCTGGACAGACGCCGCTACGCTCCGCTTTGGGCCGTCGGCGCGACACTCGGACTGCTCCTTTTCGTAGCGGAAATCTTCACAACGGGAGAAACCATCCCGTTTGTGTATTTTCAGTTTTGACAAAGGGTTGGTTCGTGAGCAGCAGCTTGCCGCCTGACTCCTTTACGATGTGAAGATTCTCGCGCCCTACGAGATTCGCGATTCGACCCAACTGTGGTCCTTCGATGAAGAGATATTTGCGGCTGGAAGCCGCCCAGCGCGTTGCGAGAGTGTGGTCGTCTATAAACACCCGGGGCGCGCCGGGGGCGTAGGAGCCATATTCGAGATTGTTCACACGGCCGTTGAGGAGCAGCGCGCGGTTACGCAAGCGCTCATGCGCGTAGAAAAAAACTGAGCTGAAGGTGTAGTACTGGTTGTCGAGAATTACGTCGCCCGCGGGCGCGCGGAGCAAGGCTTCGGCGAGGGGCCGCGATGAGAGGTAAGGGTCGAACCCGACTAGAGCCAGACGTGCGGCCTGCGTGAATAGGACCATCATCGCAGCGAGGCCGAGGGCGAGACGCTCACCGCGAAAACGCCATGCGGCGATCGCGCCCACGAAGAAGGCGAGAGCGGCGATGAGCAGCGGCGTGCGCAGGTAGGCGAAGGCGGGCAGAGTCAGGTCCTGCATGTGGCCGAGCGAGAGCGTGTAGGCGTCGGGGTTTGATGTGAGCGCCTGCGAGATGTCACCGGGCGTGGGAATGTTGCGCACGCCGAACAAGATGAGGCCGAGGGCGGCGGCGAGGATGGAGGTGATCACCGCAAGCACCCGCGTTCCAATGTTGAGCCAGCGCGATTCGCGAGTGAGCGCGTCGCCGATGAGCAGTGCGAGCGCCGGGTAGGCGGGCATCGAGTAGTACTCTTGCGTGGTCGAGAGCGTGAAGAAGACGAGCAGGAAGCCCGCCCAGCACCAGGCGAGGAGGCGGGTTCTTGCTGCGCGATCGCGTGGAGTTCGGGTAGGCAGCGAGCGTAATGCCTGGGGCAGATAGACGCTCCAGGGAAATAGCCACGCGAGATGCAGCAGCCAGAATAGATGGCGCGGGACGGTGTTGTAGTCGCGCGGCCAGCGCATATTCAGAAACCGGAACAGATGCTCGTTAAAGAAGAAGAACCAGAAGAAGCCGTGATATTCACCTGGCCCGCTGTGCATCGTGAAATCGAACAGCGGCGGATTCCGAAGCATGGCTAGGGCAACCCAAGGCAGGCAGATGGCAGCCACCAGCGCGACGCCTGAAAAGACACGGAAACGGGCGTATATCGATCGCGTGAAGAGTTGTCCGGTAAGCAGGAGATAGAGCCCGGCGGCGCTTAGAGGAAAGACGAGAGCGATGAGCCCCTTCAGCAGAAAACCAACACCCATCGCGGCCCACATGAGCCACGTCCACCATCCCCGATCGCCCTCCTCGGTTCGCAGGAATGCCCACATGGCGAGGGCGATGGTGAGTGTGAGCGTCACGTCGGGAATCGCGATGCGCGTGAACAGCCATAGCCCGGCACAGGCCGTTGTCGCAAGCCCGGCGTAGAGCCCAGTCTGGTGCGAGAATGCCCACGCACCGAAGCGAGCGGTGAGAAACGCCAGCGCGATAGCCGATAGTGCGAAGGGTAACCGCGCAGCCCAGTCACGCACACCGAAGAAGGCGTAGCTTGCGGCCATCATCCAGTACGGCCCCGGCGCTTTTTCGAGATAGGCGATACCGTTGAGCCGCGCCGTCACCCAGTCGCCCGACTCGAGCATGTTGCGTGCGATCTGAGCCTGCACGGCATCGACATCGTCCATGAGAGCCGGCGGAGAGACGGCGCAGCCAACGTAGATGGCGGCAGCAAAGAGCGCGGCGGCGAGCGCTGGATGGCGCGTTATCGGGTGATCTTCCATTCCCTCATCCAGAGTGTGAGCATCAGCAGGCCCCATAGTGAGTAGCCGTGGTTGGCCTTACGCGCATCGTGTTCGTTGAGAAGTTGCTTAATGGCAGGCCAGGAGAGGCCGGCGGCCTTGATGGCGGGTTCGTTCACGTAGTCGCCCAGCATGGAACGAAGGATCGTACGGAACCAGTGATGGGTCGGGATGTCGAATCCTTGCTTCGACCGCTTGGTCACCGCCGGCGGCAGTTTGTCGCGCATCAACTCTCGCAGAATGTATTTCAGAGTGCGGCCTCGGATTTTGAGATCTCGCGGGAGCGAAGCGGCAAACTCCACTATGCGGTGGTCGAGGAACGCGGGGCGTACCTCAAGCGAATGCGCCATGGACATGCGATCGCACTTATTCAAGATGTCGTCGGGAAGATAGGCCAGTTGGTCGAGGTGGAGGAAGTCGTGCGCCGATCCATCGAGCGGCCACTCGTTAGGCAGCGGGGCTGGGAAGTGCGACTTGGGGAAGGCGCCATTCCAATAGAGGTGCGCTTCAAGCGGCGGGAGCGACGCGCCATCGAGAAAGCGCCGGAGTTTGTATTCCAGGCTGACCTTGTCGTCGCTCACCGGAAGCAACTGGGCGAACAGGCGGAGCGGAGCGAGTGGGGCTTTGCGCGCAAGACGGGCGTAGTCATCAGCCAGGTAAGTGATGTAGCCGCCGAACAATTCATCCGCGCCTTCGCCGCTCAATGCGACGGTCACTTGGCGCCGGCACATCTGTGAGAGATACCAGACGGGCAGTGCGCCGGCGTCGGCCGAGGGTTCGTCGGAGAAGTGTGCCAGGCGTTCGATGACAGAAGGAAGGTCGTCGTGTTCTGGATGGAGGTCGAACTCTTCGTGATCGGTCTCATATTGTTGGGCGACAGTTCGGAAGTAAGGAGACTCGTCGAAGCTGCGTCCAGAGAACGAAACCGAAAAGGTCTTCAACTTGCCCGGGAAAAGCTCTGACGCGTAATGCGTAATGGCGGACGAGTCGAGGCCGCCGCTGAGCCAGACGCCGAGGGGCACGTCGCTCACGAGATGCTCGCGCACGGACTCGCGCAGGAGGCGATCGAGCTCGGCCTTAGCATCGTCAAGCGTGCGTGGTTGTGGATTGAAACGGAGTTGCCAGAAAGGCTCGGTGCTCGTGGCGCCGTCGAGCCATTCGAGACAACAGCCGGGGCGGAGCTTCGTGATACCTGATGCGAGCGTTCGCCCAGTGGGGATGAAATTACAGCGCAGAAAGAGGTTCAGCGCAACGGGATCGAGCGTGCGCGGAACGTCGGGATGGGCGAAAAATGCTTTGAGCTCCGACGCGAAATGTAGATCGTTGCCGTTCTTATAGATGTAGAGCGGCTTGATGCCCATGCGATCGCGAGCGAGGATCAGTCGCCTTGCAGGCTCTTGCCAAATCGCGAGTGCGAACATCCCGCGCAGCCGCCCAAAGCAGCCGGTGTCCCATTGCAAAAAGGCGCGCAGAACCACTTCGGTGTCGCAGTGTGACTGGAACGCGTGCCCGAGCGATTCGAGTTCTCTGCGCAGTTCACGAAAGTTATAAACCTCGCCGTTGAAGACGATGGCCGTGCCCGTTGCCTCGTCGGTGATGGGTTGATCCCCGCCGGCGAGATCTTGAATTTTGAGCCGCACGGCGCCGAGCGAAATGCATGGCGATTCGTAGACACCGTTCTGGTCGGGACCGCGATGCACGATGGATTTGACGGCTTGGCGGAGGACGCCTTCCGGCGCAGGACCGTTGCGATGCGTGAAGCCTACGATTCCACACATGGGCTATTCGTAGCGCAATGCTTCGACGGGCGTGATGCGCGAGGCTGAACGGGCGGGATAGATGGTGGCGAGCAGGCTGACGAGGATGGCCATTCCAGCGATCCAAATGCCATCGAACAGGCGTGGCTCGAAGGGCACGAAGGCGAGCGAATAGACGCTCTCGTCAAGCGGCAGCCAGCGGTAATGGTCGGCCAAGAACGAAAGCGTGTAGCCGAGAGTGAGGCCGATCGCCGTGCCCGTAATCCCGATCAACAGACCCTGGAGGCGGAAGATCAGCGAGATCTGTTCGCGGCGCGCGCCCATCGACATGAGGATGGCGATGTCGCGATGCTTTTCCATCACCATCATGATGAGCGAGATGAGGATATTCAACGCGGCGACCAACTGAATGAGACCGACCGTGATCACAGTGACGACCCGCTCCATCTTGAGAGCGTTCAGAATCTGGCGGTTCATCTCCATCCAACTGCTGGCCGCGAGTTGGGGCCCGACTTCCTTGGAGATCTCTCCGGCGATGGTGTTGGCCGCATAGAGATCGTCGACGTTCAGCTCGATTGCGTTCACTACGTCGGACACCGCTAGTACGCGTTGCACCTGCTTGAGGCTAGTAAAGGCCCAGGCGGAATCGAGATCGTAGAATCCGGATTCGAAGATTCCGATAATGCGGAATTGATGCTCGACGAGACGCGGGCCCCAGGGCGTGATCTCACCTTGCGGGCTGACCAGGCGCACGGCGTCGCCGAGTGCAAGTCCGGCATCCTGTGCAAGGCCGGAACCGATGACGATGGGCGGCATGCCGCGTACGTCGTTCCAGTTGTCGAGCCGGCCTTCCTTCAAATTCCTTAGCGCGGAAGGGAGTTGCGTATCCTTGGGTTCGGGAATGCCCTTGAGAACCGCACCGGTTGGTTGACGTGCGCCCGGAATGAGCACCTGTGTGTAAAGAGTGGGTGAGGCCTGGGTGACGTGCGGGCGCGCGGCAAGCTTGGCCGTAAGTTCACGCCAGTTGGCGATGCCTTCGCCGGGCTTTTTCTCGAGCACCATGATGTGCGCTGTTGCGCCGAGCAGGTTGCGTTGAAGTGTGTTGCGAAATCCAGCATTCACCGAGAGTGCAATGACCGTCGCCATGACACCCGTGGCCACGCCCAGGACCGAGATCAACGTGATGATGCTGATGACAGTCTGTTTGCGCTTGGCCATGAGGTAGCGCAAGGCGACGGCGAGTTCGAAGGGCAGGTTCACGATGAGCTAGGTGTGCTGTGTGTCGAGTTCACGGAGTTTCGCAGCGAGTCCAATTTCGCCCTCAGGTCGTAGGAGCGGAAAGAGGATCACGTCGCGGATGGATTTCGAGTTGGTGAGAAGCATGGTCAGGCGGTCGATGCCGATACCTTCGCCGCCGGTGGGCGGAAGGCCGTAGGACATGGCGCGAATGTAGTCCTCGTCCATGCGGTGCGCCTCTTCGTCTCCTCTCTCAATCATGCCAAGCTGCATTTCAAAACGGCGGCGTTGCTCTTGGGGGTCGTTCAACTCGGTGTAGGCGTTGCCGATCTCCATGCCCGCGGCGTAGATTTCGAAGCGGTCGACGAAGGCTGGATTGTCGGCGTTCTGCTTCGACAGAGGCGAGGTCTCGACCGGGTATTCATAAATGATTGTGGGTGAAATGAGCTTGTCTTCGGCCTCACGTTCAAAGAGTGCGGCGAGGGCTTCGCCCGCGGTGCTCTTGCCCGTCGTGTCCATGAGCCATTGGGGATCGTCGAGCTTGGGCGGCGCCTGATGATGCCAGTGCTCGATAATTGCATCGCGCATGGTGAGGCGGCGGATGTTGCCGAAGTCTAACGTGCCGTCGCCATATGGAACAATCGTCGAGCCAATGGCGTCGATGGCGACCTGCTTCAACAGTTCGCAGGTGAGGTCCATCAGGCCGTGGTAGTCGGTGTAGGCCTGATAGAACTCGAGCATGGTGAACTCGGGGTTGTGCTGCGTGGAGATGCCTTCGTTACGGAAGTTGCGATTGATCTCAAACACGCGGTCGAGGCCTCCAACGACCAGGCGCTTGAGGTAAAGCTCGGGGGCGATGCGGAGGTAGAGATCGATGTCGAGCGTGTTGTGATGCGTCACGAATGGACGCGCGGCGGCCCCGCCGTACAGAGGCTGCATCATCGGAGTTTCCACTTCGATGAAGCCGCGCGATTCGAGCTGGCGGCGCAGCGACGAAACTACCTTGGCGCGTGTGACGAAGACGGCCCGCGATTCGGGAGAGGCGATCAGGTCGAGATAACGCTGCCGGTAGCGGAGCTCAACGTCTTCCAGTCCGTGGAACTTCTCGGGCATGGTGAGAAGCGTCTTGGCGAGGAAGTAGAGCTTCTCGACGTGGACGCTGAGCTCGCCGGTGCGGGTGCGAAAGAGATAGCCTTCGGCGCCGACGATGTCGCCGAGATCGACGAGTTCCCAGAGCTTCCACTCGGTTTCGCCGACAAGGTCCTTCTTGACATAGATCTGTAGTTGCGAGCCGTCCTGTGTGAGGTGAGCGAATCCGGCCTTGCCCATGCGGCGGATCGTGCGCAGGCGTCCACAGACCTTGACTTGAACGCGCGGGGACTCGAGCTGTTCGGCCGCAATCTGCGTGTAGGCTTCGAGCACCGCGGCGAGGGAATGGGAGAAGTCAAAGCGATGGCCGTAGGGGCGGAAGCCAAGGGCTTCAATTTCGCGGATGCGGTCGTGGCGTTGGCGTAAAAGATCGTCTTCCAGTGACAAAGGGAAAGCTCCGGTGGAGTGGTGAGACTTCTTATTATAATGACCGATTGCCCTCCCTTTCGATCGTCATCCCCGCATACAACGAAGAAACCCGTTTGCCGGACACGCTCCATAAGGTACTCGTGTATCTGGATGGGGCGGCGTGGGTGGAGCCCGAGGTCCTGGTGGTTGACGATGGGTCGCGCGACGCGACCGCGGCGTTGGTACAGCAGTGGGCCGCGCGCGATGCGCGCGTGCGCTTGTTGAAGAATCCGGGGAATCGTGGCAAGGGGTATTCGGTAAAGCACGGGATGCTGGAGGCGCGTGGAGAATGGATACTGTTCTCGGATGCGGACCTTTCGGCGCCGATCGAGGAGTTGGACCCGCTGTGGGCGGCGCTGTACCGGGAGCAGTCGGTAGTCGCCATTGGCTCGCGGGCGCTGAACAGAGGGCTGATCGGCGTGCATCAGTCGCTGTTCCGCGAAACCGCCGGGCGTTTCTTCAACTTAGTGATGCGGCTGGTGTGCGGGTTGCCATTTTGGGACACCCAGTGTGGCTTTAAGTTATTCCGGCGGGATGCTGCGCGAGAAGTGTTTTCGCGGCTGCAGTTGGAGCGGTTCGGCTTTGATGTGGAGGCCCTGTTCATTGCCCGGCTGAAGGGATACAAGACTATTGAGGTGCCTGTTCGTTGGAACCACGCTGAGGGGACGAAGGTGAGTATGTTTCGCGATAGCTTGGATATGTTCTTGGACTTACTCAGAGTCCGGTGGAATCAGTTGCGCGGTAAGTATCGTTAGGCCGGCAACTTGGAGGGCAGCGATTGCCTTCTCGAGATCGTACTCCTGCACAAGCACGGCATCCGTGTCGTAGGTAGAAATGGCGAAGACGCCCACGCCGGCTTCTGCCAGCGGACGTAACAGCGAGAGCAAGACTCCCGTCAACGAGAAATCGAATGGGCCCTCCAGTTCCAGGAGACGCCAACCACCGTGGGTCTTCAAGCCTTCGGGAACTGCCGATTCCATGGTGACCACGGATAATTCGCCCTCGCGCCGAGTGATGGAAACTAAGCCTTGTGCCGAAACGGCCCACTGTGGAATGTCCGCATCGGACGCCAGTTGTGACACGGCGTAACGGCCTGTGCGCAAATGGATAGTAAGCTGGGGGCCGCTCATGGGGCCAGTCTATCGGAACCGGTTTCGAGAGTGTGCGCATCCAAAAAGACAAATGAAGAAGACATCCATTCTCGCGATGCTATTGAGCGTCGCACTGTTGGCTCAGCAGGAACCCATTCGTGTCGACGTCCCCGTGGTCTTTCTCCCCGTGACCGTAATGGACGTGGAGGGCCGTTATATCGATGGATTGGAGGCGTCGGATTTCGAGCTCACGGACAACGGCAAAGCAGTTCCTTTTGAAATGACCACTTCCGATTCGGTAACCGCGCCGCTTGCTCTCGTTGTCGCGGTGCAGGCGAACGAAAACGCGCTCGCCGCACTTGAGAAGATCCAAAAGACCGGTAGCGTGGTTCCGGCCCTGATTAGCGGCGCGCGCGGTTCGGTACTTGTAATTGGCTTTGGCGAAGAGGTGACGACCGTACAAGGCTGGACGCGCGATTCGGGCGAAGTGTCCCGAGCGTTCCGGGCGTTGCGTCCGCAGTGGGATCCCAAGGCGCGCATGCTCGACGCCGTGACCGAAGGCATCAAGCTGCTGAGCGAACGCGCGCCGGAAGAGCGCCGCGTTTTGCTGGTAATCAGCGAGACGAAGGACCGCGGCAGCAAGGCGGCGTTGAACGATGTAGCCGTGCTTGCCCAACGCGCCGGAGTGAGCATTCATGCCGTTACGTTTTCAGCCTATGCGACAGCATTCACCAAGAAAGGCGGTACGCAACCGGACCCGCGCCATAGCGGCGGCAACATCCTCGGCATCTTTACCGAAATCGGAAGGCTGGGTAAGGAGAACACGATCGAAGCGCTGACCGTGGCCAGCGGCGGGCGCAGCCGCGGCTTCACAACCCTGCATGGTTTGGAAGAAGAACTCGGCCACGTGGGCGAAGAGATTCACAGCCAGTATCTGCTCAACTTCACGCCCGTATCGCCGAAGAAGGGTTTTCACTCGATCTCAGTCCGCGTGAAGAGCCGCAAAGATGCGATCGTCCGGACGCGGCCGGGCTACTGGGCGGGAGAGGCGAAATCGGAATAGGCCGGAAAGCTTAGTTTTGCCGCAGCGCTTCCGAGGGTTCGATCGCGGACGCGCGGCGGGCAGGCAGATACGCACTTACGAAGCCAGCTACGGACAATACCGCGATTCCCATAGCGTAGATCGCCGGGTCGCTCGGCTGCACCCCCCACAGCATCGAATCGGCCATCCTCGCCGCAAGAAA
>DASRHX010000231.1:0-3937 GCA_035650295.1 Bryobacteraceae bacterium
GTAAGGTTGCCGCTCATGCAGTTCGCGCCGTAAAGGTCCGCCGCCCCTAGCGTGTGCGTCAGTTCGTGAGCTGTCGTCGAGAAGCCGGTCCTCGATTGAACGCCGGCAGCTAATGGAATGTTTACCGCGTACGAAAAACCGGGCGGGCGAACGGGCCCCGATGAGCGCGCTGCAGAGGAACCGGGACCGCCTTCGTTCAGAATGAAGAGCATCTCCAGCTCTTTGCCAGTGACTTCGCCGTTCGAGTCATTATCAAACTGGGCGAGATTGATCTGACCCGATGTCATGATCCTGACCACGAGATTCGAGTAGTAGAGCAGATCCGTCAGGTTAGGGTCACCCCCTGCCCTCTGATAGGTCTCATTGTAGCTTTCCGCAATTGGAACATCGATCGGACCAATCGTACCTGCCCCGGCACGACTCCAGTAGAAGCGGCCATTCGAGTTCTCAAGATGATAGCCATTGATGCTTTGCCGGCCGAACAGGTTAAACACGTTAGTATCGTAGTAGGTCGGGCTGTGGTCGGGCCCATACGCATGACCGCCTTCGACCCGAAATACGGTGACCAATAGCGGCCGATGGCCCGAAGGAAGCTCGCCATTGACTCGCATGTGCTGAAAGCCGAAGTCCTGCAGTGTCGCCCCCTGAAGCAGCACCTGGACACCCGCCAGGACCAAAGCCAGAGCCGTTTGCCTCAACTGCGGGAAACTGTGTCGTGCTTGCATGGCTCAGGACTCCTTCAATGAGACCTATTGCAGGGTGACCAGGACGAGCACCAGACCCTTGCCTTCGGTCAACCCGGTCATCGCCTTTCCCAAAATCGCACCCTGGGCCCGCGTATGATCCGTGACTTTCATAGCATGACCAGACGTGTCAGAAGACGTCAGCAAATCGCCCGGCTGAATCGATGCCTGGCTGGCGTCGGCCTGGACATAAACACGCCCTGTGAGCGCAACGTGCTGGCCGCCCGCGAATTTATTTTCCTGTTGCAGAGTCAATCCTGGCCGCACTCCGCCGGCGCCGCTCACCACGCCCGCGACGCGCGTATCATAAGCGCGAGCGCTGAGTTTCAGTTTCCCTGGGTTCTGCTCATCAATGACGACCACGGACCCTTTCGGGATTTCGTCATGCGACATTTCGAACGGCTCGGCAATGTCTGCGCCGCCGGTAATTGTAAGTACCTTGGTGTTCAGGACTCCGGTTTCCGTGATCCACGTGACTACTGAGTGAGCATCATTGTAAAAAACCAGATCGTTGTTGTCACCGCCGACACTCACGTGCCAGAGCGGGCGATTGGCAACCTGCAACGAAATGCGCGCGAAGTCGCCGTCTTCGCTTTCATGCAACTGGAGAAACGGCTTGCCGTGTGAAGAATCTCCAACGATACGGACCGCGCCATCAAAGAACCCGGCAAACCCCTCGCTGCTCCGGCCCCAAATGCCAAAGGCGCCTGTGCCGCTGTTCGCCACGCCAGCTACGCCCTTGCCTCCGATTTCGGTCGATTCCCCATACACGCCGGTTCTCGAGCTGCGGCCGCCCGAGCCAATCAGTCCGTTTACGCCATAGACACCAATGCCAAACGGCGAATCGTTCTCACCCGCCACACCGTAGCCGCTCCGGGAATGGGCCCGTCCCAACACGCCCCAGGTTTCCGTGTCCTGTGCCACGGCCTCTCCAAAGACGCCGCCGCTGTTAGTTCCCTGTGCGCTGCCTTTAACGCCCCATGCCGGGAAGAATCCGAACTGGCCGATGTCGAGTGGCCCGCCCGCCAGGCCTTGCACTCCAACTCCGCCAAGCGTGGCCGTGGCGTTGCCATTAACAGCCGCTCCGACCGTAGCGTTCACTGTCAGGTTGCCGCTTTTAGCGAGGGTCATCAGCATCTCCCCGTCATCGCCGGGAGCGAGCAAGCCATCGTCATGCACTCCGCCGCGATACCACGCAAAATGGCCTGAGTTGGCGAAATTGCCGTCGGAGCGGAAGTAAAGCGTGCCTGCCTGAACCCCAATCCCGTACGACGAGCCCCACAAATTAAGCATCTGCCGCGTGCTGTTGCCAAAATTGAGCGTCGCAGGATTCGCGATGTTCAGACTGCCGCTCATCGTGTCACCGGCTCTCAGCACGAACGCACCCGAGTCGAGCCCATCCAGCCAATCGGCATTGAGGTTTGGGACTTTCGTGGCGCTGGTAACATTAAACGGCGGACCACTGGCCGGATTGAATGTCACACTGCCAGTGAAGGTTGGACTGGCACCCGAGGACAGCGTGCCAGCGACACCGGCGTACATGGCGTAAGGGGTTGGCGACAATCGCTGGCGTGGAACAAGCGCGCTGAAGTTGAGGTCGTTGTTCGTCCGCATTGTAATGAGAAGCCAACGGCTCTGGCCGTTGAAGACCGCCGCGCCGAAATCGAGGTTTAACACAAACAAGCCGTTTGTCACCCGCACTGCGGAATTCGTCACGGTCGTGGAAACCAGGGCTCCGAACTGCTCTGTATCATAGAGTTGACAGCGGAAGTCATAAAGGCCGTTCGCAGGTCCCTGGGGAGTATCCAGCCGGCCCTGGTAAGTGAACGCGCTGCCTTGAGCCAGCGCCATGTTCGTGACGAGGAGAGAAACCACTAGAGGAAGGATAGCTTTCATATGTGTTCTTTTCGCTACCCCGTGCTACAACGCTTTTGAGAAAAGGTTACTGCTTAGAACGGAGAAGGGTTGCGCGTCTCACGATCAGCAAAAAACCAACGTCCCCACCGGCTGTAAAAATCATCGCCTGCGTTCTTCAGACCCTCACCCAATTCGATCAGTTCCGTCCCCGCAACAGTGCTGAACGCTCCCGAGGCTTCCCAACGCCGCCCGGTCAGCGCTTCAGCAAGTTCGGCGAGCCACGCGGGCGGCGGCAGCGGCGCTTCGGGCACGTCCCATAGGCTGGCAGTTCCATCTTCCGACGCGGTGAGAATCCGTTGGCCGTCCGGGCTGAATTCGGCCGCCACGACTTTGCCATAATGCGGCAAAGGTTCAGTCAATGGATGGCCGGTTTTGCCATCCCACACGCGTGCTGTCTTGTCGTCCGAAGCGGTCACGATACGGCGCCCGTCTGGGCTGAACCGCGCGGTATTCACCACATCATCATGCAGCATGGGCGCCGTAAGCGGCTTTCCGATGTGCGCGTCCCAGATCTGCACGGCACGCACTTTTGTTGCTGTTACCACGCGACTGCCGTCCGGACTGAAGGCGGCGAACCGCACGGATGAATCGTGCTTCATCGGTTCGGTAAGTGGCCCTCCGGTCCGCTGATCCCAGATCCGAGCCGTGCCGTCTGCCGATGCGGTCAGCAATCGCCGACCATCGGCGCTGAAGGCGACCGTCCAAATCGTGTTCATATGGTGCGCGATCGCGGCGGGATTGTTGCTACCTTCCAAAGTTTGCCGCAGAACATGTGGAGTCCAGCCATGAGTCAAAATCGACTTCCCATCCGGCGTGAAACATGCGCCCAGGATGCGGCCTTCATGTTTGAGCGGCGCTGTTTGCGCACGGCCGGTGCGCGCGTCCCAGACTCGCGCGGTTGCATCCTCCGCGACAGTCACCACTCGCGTTCCATCAGCACTCCAACGGGCCGAAAGGACGCTTTTGGCATGCACGAGCGGCGGCGAAATCGCCTCGCCCGTTCGTGTGCTCCATACGCGGGCCGTGTTGTCCGCGGAAGCGGTGACAAAGTTCTCGCCGTCAGGACTGAATTCCACGTCCACAACGGCAGCCTCATGAGTCGCAAGCGGTCCCAGGGGTTTTCCCGTGGATGCTTCCCAAACTTTCGCCGTTGAGTCACTCGATGCGGTCAGGATCCTTCGTCCATCCGGGCTGAAGCGAGCTGCGCGCACCGCGGGGCCATGAGGAAGCCGGGGCGGTCGCATCACACCCAGACGCACATCCCAGATACGGGCCTT
>DASRHX010000232.1:0-5363 GCA_035650295.1 Bryobacteraceae bacterium
TCGCAGATTTCCTTTACTCCTTCGACTCTCACCGCGTTTCCTCGGGCGCTCTCGCGCATTCAGCCGACGCACAATTTCGTCAACGATACGACCTGGACGAAAAGCACGCACACGGTGCAGTTCGGCATCAACTTCCGCGCCGTCACTAACGACCGCATTCAGGACAACAACTATCCAACGTACAGCTACAGCCGCAACACGATGAAGGGCCTCGGAGCCGACATCAATTCCGCCGTCACCGATTACCTGCGCGCCCGCACCGGCAACTCCTCGCTGACGCTGACCGAGGGTACGCTCGCCACCAACGCCTTCGGAACCATGTTCGGTATCCTCAACTCCTACAGCGGCACCTACCAATACAAAATTGACGGCACAACGGTTCCCTTCGGCCAACCCGTCGTACGGGCATTCGGCAACACGGAGCATGAGGCCTATATTCAGGACGCATGGAAAGTGCGGCCCGACCTGAACATTACCTATGGCCTGCGCTACGGCGTTTATCAGGTTCCGTACGAACGCAATGGAGTCCAAGTTGCCACCACCACAGGTGTCGATGTCTACTTCGCCGAGCGGATCGCCGCCTCGATGGCGGGCATTCCCGGAAACGCCATGCCCAACGCATACCTCACATTCGATCTCGCCGGCCCGACGCGCAACGGAGCCGGATACTACCGCCGTGACAACAACAATTTCGCTCCGCGTCTCGCCATCGCTTGGGCGCCCGTGAGCGATTCTCTCCTCGGCCGCCTGTTTGGAAAGGGCTCGGTGCTGCGCGCGGGTGGCGCGCTCGTCTACGACCGCTACGGCAGTTCGATGGCCACAAGTTTCGCGGCCACCGGTTCACCGGGTCTTGCGACCAGCGTCACCCAACCGTCCAATACGGACTTCACCGATTCGTTCCGCTACAACGGAGCTGGGCTGCCGGTGTTACCCGCAGCCCCTCAGGGCGGATTCCCCTTTACACCCCCAGCGGTCGCCGGCGGCTTCGGATCTTATTCCGGCGTGAATCCCAACCTGGCCGCTCCATACTCCATGCTCTTGAACCTGAGCTACGCGCGCCCGCTGCCCGGCAGGATGACGCTCGAGGTGGGCTACATCGGCCGCCTGTCCCGCAAGGGAATCTTGCGCCAAGACTACTTCCAGCCGCTCACGCAATTCAGGGATACAAAGTCCGGGATGACCTGGGCGCAGGCTTCGGGCCTGCTGCGCGATTACTTCGAAAGCGGCATCACGCCCGCCCAGGTACGCGCGAATCCGTCGGTTCTTCCCAAGGTGGATTTCTTCGAGAACCTATTTCCCGCTGCGGCGGGCACGGCGGCGGGAACCAGGGTGGCCGGTGCAAGCCCGACGGCCAACTACTTCTACACCGTCTACGGCACCTACGCCGGCAGCGATCTCGACGCTCTTCACGACTTCGACCGCGTGCGCCAGTCGAACGGAGCCTGCCTGAGCGTGTATGGCTGCAATACCTTCTTCGCTCGGCAAAATGCCGGCATGCAGACCTGGGTGAATGCCAGCAACCCTGCGTTTCACGGCGGCACGCTCGTTCTTCGCCGCCCCGTGGAACGTGGTTGGGGATTCGATTTTAACTACACATTCTCGAAGTCCATGGATATCGCGTCCGGCTCGGAAGCGGCTGTGATTCCGAATGGCGGATCGAGCGGAACCTCTACCATTCAGGACGCATTCAATCCCAATGCCTCACGGTCATTTTCCGACTTCGATATCCGCCACAACATCACCGCCAACTCAGTGGTGGAACTTCCGTTCGGCAAGGGACAAAAATACTTACAGGGAGTTCCCGGCTGGGCCGACCAATTCATCGGCGGCTGGCAATTCTCCATGCTGGGACGTTTCCGTTCTGGGCTCCCGCTAACAGTGTCTACCGGCGGCGTCTACCCGACAAACTATCTCAGTTCTTCACTCGGGATTCTGAGACCCGGTGCCGCGCTGCCGGAAACCGAAGTAGGCTACAACGAAATCGGTGTTCCCGCCATCTTTCCGAACACAAGCGCCAGCAAGGCGTTCTACGGCCAATATCCTGGCACGGTGGGCGCCCGAAACCTCCTTCGTGGACCGAATTCGGTCAACTTCGACATGTCTCTTGGAAAGTACTTCAAGCTGCCCATCGAAGGACATCGCATCCAGTTCCGTGCCGAGGCTTTCAACGCCTTCAACGCCGTGAATTGGGACAACCCCACCTCCGGCAATCTTTCGCTCGCGGCTCCTACTACCTTTGGCCAGATCGTCGGCGCGGCGGAGGCTCGGGTCATGCAATTCGCTCTGCGGTATGAGTTCTAGACTTCCAATGGAAGACGGGATCGGGGTAACATTAGGAAGTCGAAGTTTAGACTTCCGGCCTCGCTGCCTGCCCGGGATCCCGTCCCACCCCGTTTCCCTGTCGCACCCAAATTAGTCGCGCCAAAAGAGGATATATGCGTCGTCTGGCAGGAAGTGTATTTCTACTTTCGGGCATGGCCTTCGGACAGGCTGGCTCCGTGGAGTTCTTCGAAACCAAGGTGCGGCCCGTTCTCGCGAACAATTGCTTCGGGTGCCATACCAATACGGCCATGGGTGATCTTCGCCTCGATAGCGCCGCCGCGCTCGCGAAAGGCGGAAAGCGTGGCCCGGCGGTCGTCGCGGGCGATCCGGCCAAGAGCCTGCTGATTCAGGCTGTTAAGCACAGCGACGCCTCGCTCAAGATGCCCATGGGGGCCAAGCTGAAAGACGCCGAGATTGCCGATCTCGAAGCATGGGTGAAAGCCGGTGCGGTTTGGCCCGCATCGGCGACCATTGCTACTGCGAAAGGCGCGGACGGCGAATTCGTCATTCTGCCCGAAATGAGAAATTTCTGGTCTCTGAAGCCACTTCGCGATCCATCGCCCCCCGACGTCAAAGACACGAAATGGGCGCGCTCCGCAATCGACAAATTCATCCTCGCGAAGCTTCATTCGGAAGGCTTGAGACCGGTGCGCCCTGCTTCCAAACGCGACCTCATCCGTCGCGCGTCTCTCGACCTGACCGGACTTCCACCCACCTTCGAAGAAATCGAATCGTTCGAAAAAGACGCCACCCCGGACGCCTTTGCGAAGGTAATCGACCGCCTTCTCGCTTCGCCCCACTACGGCGAACGCTGGGGACGCCATTGGCTGGACGTCGCGCGCTACGGTGAAGACGACTATCGAAGCCTGAATCCCAACCCGCGCGGCTTCCGGCCATATCCCAACGCCTTCGCCTATCGCGATTGGGTGATCAACGCGATGAACGATGATGTTCCCTACGACCAGTTCGTGAAAGCACAACTTGCTGGCGACCTCCTCGATGCGAAGACCCGGCACAACGCACTCCCCGCAACCGGGTTCCTAGGTCTTGGCCCCTGGTATTACGACAACGGCGCTTTCGAGATCACACGCGCTGACGAGCGACATGATCGCGTGGACGTGGTCACCCGCGGTTTCCTCGGGTTGACTGTAGCCTGCGCCCGCTGTCACGACCACAAATACGATCCCATTCCGCAGACCGACTACTACTCGCTCGCGGGCGTCTTCTACAACACGATCTATGAAGAGTATCCGGTGGCTCCGAAGAAGGTAGTGGACGAATACCTCAAACTCGAGGACGACCTCGATCGCGAGCAGAAAATTCTCCAGGAAGCCAACCAGGGGCTTTCCAACGATCTTTCGCGCTCTCTGGCCTACCAAATTTCCACCTACATGCAAGCCGCTTGGGAGGTGTCGGGACCGCAGAAGAAGAAGATCGAAGATGTGGTCGAAACCAGGAAGCTCGACTTCGAACTCCTGGATCGCTGGATTAAATACCTTGCCAAACCCACCACCAAGTACCAGAACAAAGATGCTTGGCAAGCGATGATGAAGAAGTCTGCCAGCACGATGCCAGAGGCCAAGAAACTGGCCGACCAGTTCCAGGAGGAAGTGGTTCAAGCGATGCTGGAGCGCAATGAGCTTGAAGCCGAAAACAAGGTTATTGTCGCGAAGGATCTGGAAGGCACTAAACCGAAGAAGCGCACGGACAAGCCCAGCAACTTCGTTTCATTCAAAGACTTCAATCCCGGCTCCTGGCTCCGCCTGAAAAGTCTGCCAGAAGAGCAGAACAACCTTTGGACCGAAATCTTTCAGCGCGAGCTAAGCGATAATGACGACCCCAACGCGATGATGGCCATGATGGGCCGCCGCAACTTCAAGCCCGGCGTACTTCTTTTCCGCGGCTGGGGCTTGGAAACGCGCGTGGGTTCCGAAGCGCAGGCACGCCTGAAGTCCATGCAAGGCGCCATCGACGCGTTGCGCAAGAAACTCGAAACCCGTTACCCGTTCGTACACGGTGTGAGAGATTCCGAGAAATCCGTTGACATCCAACTCAGCTTTCGCGGCGATCCAACGAATCTCGTTGGGCCGGAGATCCCACGCCATTTCCTCAGCGTCCTCTCGGTCGGCGAAACGAAACCATTCAGTAAGGGCAGCGGCCGTCTGGAACTCGCCGAAGCGATTCTCAAGCAACCGTTGGCGATGCGCGTGTTCGTAAACCGCATATGGAAAGGCCACTTCGGCACCGGTCTAGTCGACACGCCCAGCAATTTCGGCATGACCGGAGAACGTCCGGCCAATCCCGATTTGCTGGAGTATCTGGCGTCGAGCTTCGTGCGCAATGGAATGTCGATGAAGAAGCTGCATCGCGAAATCCTGCTTACGTCCGTGTACCAGCTTTCAAGCGAGAACGATCCGGTCGCCCTAGCCAAGGATTCGGCGAACCGCCTGTACTGGCGCGCCAACCGCAAGCGGCTCGACGCCGAACAGATCCGCGACTCAATCATGCACATATCCGGCAACCTTGACCGGTCGCTCGGCGGGCCGTCCGCAGACCTCAGCCCTGCCATGTTGCGCCGGACCGTATACGGCAAGGTCAGCCGCTACAAACCTGACGAGTATCTGATGCTCTTTGACTTTCCAAGCCCGCTGATCAGCGCTGAGAAGCGTTTTGTCACCACTGTGCCGTCGCAGCGTCTGTTCCTGATGAACAGCGACTTCATGCAAATTCAGGCCGAGGAACTCGCCAAGCGCGTAGCGGCGGAAGCCAACAATCGCGAGCGAATCAAGAAATCCTACCGCCTTGTCTACGGACGCGACGCCACCGAGCAGGAAATTGCTTTGGGCATCGAATACCTTAAGTCCGAACCACTGGTCGAGTACGAGGAGCGCAAGAAGAAAACTCCGGACTCCACTACCCCAGGCGGAAGGCGAGGACGACCGGGCGAAATGAGCTCTGCTATATCGGATGCCGCAAAGCCCACGATCGGCGACGCCGCCGGTGAACCGCAAGGGCAAGTACCCATGCCCGCCGAAGGCGAA
>DASRHX010000233.1:0-4924 GCA_035650295.1 Bryobacteraceae bacterium
TTCCGTCCGGCGAAAATACGGCCTCGTAGCAGTTCCCCAAACCCTTCGTAAGCCGCACGGGATCGCCGCCCGCCACTTGCTGCACCCATATATCGAACGAGCCCTCGCCCGCCCGGTCGGACGAGTAGGCCACCAGCTTTCCATCCGGCGACATCGCCCCGGATAGGCTCGCCCCCGTATCCGAGGTCAGCCGCTGCATCCGCCATCGTACCGGCGCGCCGCTGCTACCGCTTTTCCCGCCTGCCAGCCGCCACGCCGCGCCGCCCCCGATCATCACTCCCGCAATCGCCGCGGCGGCGAAGATCCACCACAGCTTTCTGGTCACCTGAGGCATCGCGATTGCGCCGCCTGAGGTTATCCCGCTTGACGGCGCCGCAACTTTCCCCGCATCCAGATCTTGCCCGAACTCTTCCAGCGCAAGCCTGATATCGGCCATGCTCTGCCAGCGCTTGGCGGGCTGCTTCCGCAAACATCGCGCGACGATCTTCGTCAACTCCGGCGGCACGGCCGGCGCGATCGATTCCGGCGGATCCGGATCGCGCGTCAGAATCGCCGCCATCGTCGACACCGCGGAACCGCCATGGAATGCCCGCCGTCCCGTCAGCATCTCGTACAGCACCGCGCCGAACGAAAAAATGTCCGAACGATGGTCTACCTTCTTGCCTTCCGCCTGTTCCGGCGACATGTAGCAAACGGTGCCAACAATCGAGCCCTCCGTTGTCTTGGGTGCGTCGGCCGCCACGATCGTGCGCGTAATATCGTCGGCCCCGCTCGCCGGATCGCTTACCAGCTTCGCCAAGCCAAAGTCGAGGACCTTCACGGCGCCCTCCACGGTCACCATCACATTGCCCGGCTTCAGGTCGCGATGCACGATCCCGGCCGCATGCGCCGCTTCAAGCGCCGCCGCTATCTGGACTGCCAACCCCACCGCCTCCCGCACCGCCAGCCCCTTGCGTCCGATCAACTGTGTGAGCGGCGCGCCCTGCACCAACTCCATCGCAATGTAGTCCTGGCCGGCCTCGTGGGCGATCTCGTAGATCGTCACGATGTTCGGATGGTTCAACGCCGAGGCTGCCTGCGCCTCCTGCACGAAACGCTTCCGCGCCTCCTGCATCGCGACCAGATTGGCCGGTAATACCTTTACCGCGGCCAGCCGGCCCAATGACGAATCGCGGGCCTTGAACACCGCCCCCATCCCGCCTTCGCCCAACTTTTCCAACACATCGTAGTGGCCCAGCTTCGATCCCGTCATTGTCTAGAGAGTAAGCTTACCGCTCACTCGGATCGCAATGCTTGCACCGGGTCCACGCGCGCCGCCCGCCGCGCCGGCACAAACGCCGCCAGCAACGCGAGCCCCACCGTCACCACCGCCCCAAACAACAACGGCAAATGATGTTCCACCGGCAAATCCGCAATCATCGCCGCCGCCAGCCCCTCACCCCAATAGGCCAGCACCGACCCCACCATCAGCCCTACCGCCGTTATCGTCAATGCCTGCCGCAACACCGCGCGATACACATCTGCCTGTGTCGCTCCCAACGCCATGCGAATGCCGATCTCGCTCGTCCGCCGTGCCACGCTATACGCCAGCAGCCCATACAGCCCAATCGCCGCGATCAACGCACCCAACGCGCCGAACAAGCCCGTCAATTGCGCAATCAATCGCTCGGGCACAATCGCTCCATCGATCTGCTCGGCCATCGTAAGAATGCCGTCGATCCGCGCGCCTGGTAGCAACTCCTTCACCGGCCGCCGCACCAAGCCCGCAATCGACTCCGGATTTCCATGAGTCCGCAACACGAACTGAGACGCGAGATACCCTCTCTGGAATGTGTTCCGGTACATCGTGCGCGGAGGAGCATCGCGAAGTTCGGTGTATTTCGCATTGCCAACCACGCCCACAATCTCGAAAACACCCTTGTCGTTGTTGCTGTCCATCTGAAGGTGCTTCCCAATCGGGTTGACGCCCTTGAAGTAGTAATCCACCAGCGCCTGGTTGACGATCATCACCGGCGCGCGCCCCTCATCCTCGAACTGAAAATCGCGGCCTCGCAGCAGCGGCGTTCCCATCGTCTCGAAGTACTTCGGCGCAACCCAATTCAGATGAACCCAGCGCCGTTCCTCCGGCCGCTCCGTGAAGCCTTCGGCGATCACCATCCGGCTCGCCGCGGCGCCCTGAATCGGCGTCGCCCCGCCAATACTCACGGAACGCACGCCCGGTATCGCCGCCAAGCGCTGAAGCAATTCCTTGTATCGCAACGCCCGCACCGCCCGGTCCATTCCCTGCTCCGGTTCCACGCGCATCAGCAGGATGTTCTCGCGCTGAAATCCAAGATCGAGATTCCTCAGCTTCGACAAATACGAAACGAACAGTCCCGCCGCGCCCAGCAACACCACCGACGCCGCCACCTGCGCCACCACCAGACCCGAGCCAAACACCCGTCCCAGCCTCGTCTCCCCGGCCACTCCAGCCTGCCGCAACGGCGATGCCGGCGCGGTGCGAAACGCATACCACGCGGGAGCGAGTCCGAACAAGATTCCAGTCAGCACCGCAATCCCCGCGGTGAACAGCAGCGTCTGCGCGTCCGGTTGAATGTCCATCGACACCCGCTCATGCTGCCGCCCGCTGGCCATAATCCGCAGCAGCGCAGCCGTCGCCCAATGCGCCAGCACCACGCCCACCAGCGCGCCCGTCACCGACAACATGAGCGACTCCGTCATCGTCTGCTGAATCAACCGCAACCGGCTTGCGCCCAACCCCACGCGCACCGCCAGCTCCCGTTGCCTCGACGCCGCCCGCGCCAGCATCATGCTCGCCATGTTGATACACGCGATCGCCAGCAGCACCGCGACTACTGTCATCAGCACCACCAGCGGTCTGCCGAACCGGTCGCGTGGTGGCGAGAACCCCGTCGCCGCCGATTCCACCTCCACCTTCATCTTCCGCACTTGCGAATCTTTCGAATTCTTCGCTTCTTCGTCAATCGTGAACTGATACAGCAGCCGCATTTCCGCCCGCGCGTGCTCCAACGTCGCGCCTTCCTTGAGTCGCGCAAACATAGCCAAACCGGCTTGCATTCCCGGCTCCCGCGACAACCAGACCGCTGTCTTCGTATCGGCGCGTAGGCCCGTGAACGCACGCGGCGCCACCCCGACAATCGTCATTGGCTTCTTATCGACGACGATCCGTTTGCCCAGAATCGCCGCGTTCCCCTCATACCTCGCCTGCCACAGCGCCCAACTCACCACTGCCGCCTCGCCCTTGTCCTGCGCACCAATCGCACGCCCAAGCACCGGCTGCACACCCAGCACTTCGAAGTAATTGCCAAGCACATACTCGCCGGCCATGATCTCGACTTCGGAGTCCCCGATGCGCACCTCCGCATGATTGTCTGTCGAGCTTCCGCTCATCACGGAGAACACATGATTGTTGTCGCGAAAGTGCTCGAAGCTCGCCCGTGACCAATACCCGTTGCCGCGCGGATCGCTGGGATACTTCTGCAGCAGTTCCACCAACTCGTGCGGATTCTTTACCGGCAGCGTTTTCAGCATTACGGCGTACACCAACGTGAAAATCGCCGTGTTCGCGCCAATCCCCAGCGCCAGCGACCCAATCGCCACCGCCGCAAATCCCGGACTCCGCCGCAATCCGCGCCACGCGTAGCGGATGTCCTGCACTAAGTTCTCCAGCCCGCGCCACCCCCACACCTCGCGCACCGTCTCCCGCACCTGCGCCGTGCTCCCAAACTCCTTCCGCGCCTCCCGCTCCGCCGTCTGCCGGTCCTCGCCCCGTTCCATCCGCTCCCTCACTGCCATCGCCAAATGCGCGCGGATCTCATCGTCCAGTTCCCCATCCTTGCGCTTCCAAAACGTCATAGCTGTAGACAGTCTACATCCATGACCGTAGGTTGTCTACCTGCTAGCCCATCAGCATCGCCGCGAACATCCCCACAAACCCCACGCCCATCGCGCACGCACCGGCCTTGAAGAACTGTCGCGTCCGTACGGGCAACCCCCGCCGCTGATGCTCCGCCCACGACTGCTTCCGCGCCGCCCACAATTCATCTGGTGTCCACGGTCCGCCCTGCTGCAGCTCCAGCCGCAGCTTGGCCCACGCACCGCCGGTAAGCACGACGCCCACCATCAATACCCAATAAAAGACTTCTTGCAAAAGGTTCATCGTCCCCCCAGCCGCGCCGCCTCTACAACTCCACCGCCAATACCGCCTCGTCCGAAGCAAGGTGCCTGCGAATCCGCTCCGATTCGCGACGAAACAGTTCTTCAATTACAGCGAGCCTGAAGTCGCATCGCTCAATTCGAATGACCTTCGGAGGCGGACCGACCTGCTCCACTGGATGCACGAGATCCAGATCCGTAGTGATCAGCGCGGCAAATCCCATCCGCCGAGCCCAGCTGAAGATGACCGGATCGGATGCCCCAATCAGATCGTGATCGTACACACTCTCGAGCCCGGGAAGCACATCCTCCAAACGCCGGATCAGCTTCGGTGACAGGTTTTGATCCAGCAGTATTCGCACGGCCTACTTGCGGCCAGCCGCTGCCGCCAACTCCGCCGCGTAAGCATACACCGCCTCAAAGTCTTCTTTTTCGAGGCCCGGATGCTCCTCAAGAATCTCCCCTTCGCTCATGCCATGCGCCAGCCAACCCAGCACGTCCTGCACGGTAATCCTCATCCCCCGGATGCAAGGCTTCCCGTCGCGCTTGTCAGCCTCGACAGTAATGCGGGGATGTGTCTGCGACATGCTCTCATTATCTCCCACATCGCGCGCCCTCAGGCCTTAGCCAGCCTCTTCAACATCATTCCCCGATCCGCGCCGCCGCGATCTGCGCAATATCCACCAGCTTCGGCGCGTTCGCAATTCCCCCGGTCGCCAAAGCATCGCGGAACATTGTGTTGCAGAAC
>DASRHX010000234.1:0-10532 GCA_035650295.1 Bryobacteraceae bacterium
GGACGTATCGCATCGATGTCTGTGCGGTCTACACTCCCACCTTTTTAGCCACCTCTTCCAGGGTTCCGAAGAAGGCGTCGATATCCTGCGGCCGCGTGTGGATGTGAGTGGAGATGCGGATACGCGTGCCGCGGACGATCCAGATTTTCTTACGGTCACATTCAGCGATGAATGGATCGGCGATCTTCTTGTCGAGATCGATCGAGACCAGGCAGCCATACTGCGCATCGTTGTCCGGCGTGTTGAGTTTGACGTACGGCAGAGCCGCGGCGCGTTTGCGGACGCCCTGCGCGAGCGTGTGCATGCGGTCGTAGATTCGCGGCCAGCCGATCTGGCGGCCGAAGCGGATGCCGGCGATCATGCCCTCGAAGATGGCGCGGTTATTCGTCCCCACCTTCATGAACCGCGCGGCGGCGTCCTGCTTCTGGTCCCATCCGCCCGTGACAATGGACGGCCATAACTTGGCGAGCATCTCTTCCCGCCCCCACAGAATGCCCGAACCCGCGGGCGCGAACATCCATTTGTGCGGGCTGCCGGCGTAGTAGTCGCATCCCATGTCGTCGATGCGCATCGGGATCTGCCCATTGATGTGCGCTCCGTCGACCACGGTGATAATGCCCTTGGCGCGCGCAGCGTCACAGATCTTGCGGATCGGCATCACGATGCCTGATGCCGACAGAATGCCGGAGAAGAACAGGACGCGAGTGCGCGGTCCGATGGCCGAGATCATCAGGTCGGCGAGCGCATCGGGTGACGGCGGGGGAAGCGGAATGGTCACCTCGCGATAGGCTGTGCCGTAGCGCGCCTGCCTCATCAGCCAGCCGGAGCGGCCGGAGGGGTGCTCCTGGTTTGTCGTCAGCACTTCGTCGCCGGGCTTCAGATCGATGCCCGCCGCGAAGGTCGAGAGCGCCTCGGTGGCATTGTGCGTGAACGCCAACTCCTCTTTGCGGCAACCGAGATACTCGGCCGCTTCGGTGCGGTGCGCGTCGAGGGATTCATAACCCCAGCGCGGATACTCGTTGTCGGGAATCGTCAGCGCCGCGGCGTTCTCCAAGTAGTCCTCGACGGCTTTTAACACCGGGCGCGGCGCAACACCGAGGCTGCCGTTATTCAGGAAAGCACGCGAGTCGGGGAGGAAAAACTGATCCTTGCGCAGTTGGAGCCAGTAGCGCTCGGGGTCCTTCTGAAACAAGCTGTCGGAGGGCAGCGCGGCGGGAATGGCGAGAGCGGAGAGAAGGTCGCGTCGGCGCATACTCCACTATACTGGCGCGATGGAGTGGATGAAAGCGGTTTTGGCGGCGCTTGCGGGCGTTTCGCTCGCATCGGGGCAGGACGCAGGCGCCCTGTTCCAGAAACATTGCGCCAGCTGCCATGGGCCCACAAGCGCGATCCGGGCGCCGCAGTTGGAAGCGTTGCGAGCCATGTCGGCGGCAGCGGTAGCCAGGGCGATGGAAACCGGTGCAATGAAGGAACAAGCAGCCGCGCTGAAACCCGCTCAACGCGCCGCGCTCGCTCAGTGGGTAGGACAGGGTAAGGCAAACGAGGCGCATGGTTGGAAACAGCAATGCGCGCCCGGCGTCGAGCCTCGCACCGATTCCAGTTTCTGGAACGGTTGGGGTGTGGACGCGCGGAACTCGCGCTTCCAACCGGCCGCGATGGCGGGCCTACGCGCGGCGGACGTGCCGCGCCTGAAACTCAAATGGTCGTTTCGTGTTGGGGATGCAACTTCCGTGGCCAGCCAACCCGCCCTTGTGGGCGGGAGGCTCTACATGGGCGGCGCCGATGGCACCGTCTACGCTCTGGACGCCGCAACGGGGTGCGTTTATTGGACCTTTCATGCCGACGCCATGGTGCGCTCGGCGATCAGCATCGGCGCGAACCGGCATGCCAAATACGCCGTCTTTTTCGGTGACTTGAAGGCACAGGTTTACGCAGTGGACGCGCAGACCGGAAAGCTGGTTTGGAAGACCGGGGTGGACGACCATCCGCAGGCGCGCATCACTGGTGCGCCCGCCTTGTACGGACAGCGCTTATACGTGCCAGTATCCAGTCTGGAAGAGGGCATCGGCGGCAAGTCCAATTATGGCTGTTGCACATTCAGGGGTTCGGTGGCTGCTCTCGACACCGAGTCTGGCAAGATCGATTGGAAAACGTATACGATCGCCGCCGAACCGAAACCGGCGCGCAAGAATGCGAGCGGTGTGCAGCTATTCGGTCCCGCTGGCGGAGCCGTGTGGAGCGCACCCACGTTGGACGTCGAGAAGCGGATGCTTTATGTGGGTACCGGCAACAGCTACACAGAACAAGCTGCACACACCACCGACGCCGTGCTTGCTCTCGAGCTGGATACGGGACGCCTCGCCTGGACCAAGCAGCTTTCCGCCGGTGACAGTTGGAATATGTCATGCGTAAGTGGGGGCGGGCAGAACTGCCCCGATAAGCCAGGGCCGGATTTCGACATTGGCGGGTCGCCGATTTTGCGGGCGATGCCGGATGGCAAGCGGCTTCTGATCGTAGGCCAGAAATCGGGGTTCGTTCACGCGCTCGACCCGGACGCGGAAGGCAAGCTTGTGTGGCAGACGCGCGTCAGTGAGGGCGGGCTGTTGGGGGGCGTGGAATGGGGCATGGCGGCCGACGACAAGGCAGTCTATGTGCCTATTTCCGACCAAGGCAAACAGAGGTCTGGTGGCTTGGTGGCTCTCAAACTGAGCGATGGGAGCACACTGTGGCGCGCCGAGTCTCCCGCGGCCAGTTGCGGTGGACGGAAGCCGTGCAGTGCAGCCCAGATGGCCGCTCCCACTCTGACTCCAGGCACTGTCTTTACTGGGGCGATGGATGGCAAGCTTCGAGCGCACGCAACTGACGATGGGGCGCTTTTGTGGTCGTTTGACACGCTCAGCCAGCCGGGCGGAGGTTCGATCAATGTGTTCACGGCAATTGTGGCTCAGGGTATGGTGATCGTGCCCTCGGGATACGCCATTCTTGGCGGGCTCCCCGGAAACGTGGTGCTTGCCTTTACGGTGGATGGCCGGTAGCCGTAAACTACTGGCATATGCGGTGTTTGCGTTCGACGCTGATTGCCAGTCTGCTCATCGTGGCTCCGGCCGCGCTTTTCGCCAAAGCTCCCATCACTCACGAGCAGATGTGGAAGATGAAGAAGGTTGGCCCACCCTTGCCGAGTCCGGATGGCCGTTGGGTCGTCTTGAGCGTCACCAATCCCGCTTACGACAGCAAGGATGCCAGCTCGGATCTGTGGCTGATGCCGGTGGAGGGGCGCGCGGTTCCACGGCAAATCACTTTTACACGCGGGGCCGAGAGTGGAGCGGCGTGGTCTCCGGACTCGAACAGGATTGTCTTTTCAGCCAAGCGCGAGGGTGACGACGAAGCGCAGTTGTACCTGCTCAACGTAATCTCCGGTGGCGAGGCTGAGCGGCTCACCACGCTAAGCGCGGGCGCCGGGAATGCCGGATGGTCGCCGGACGGCAAGATGCTCGTGTTCTCCAGCCGCGTGTACAAGGGCGCGGTCGACGAGGAGGCCAACAAGAAGGCCGCCGCCGAGCGCAAGGCGCGGAAGTATAACGCGCGCGTGTACGAGAGCTTCCCGATTCGCTATTGGGACCACTGGCTGGACGATCGCCAGCCGCACCTGTTCACACTCGATCTGGCGACGCGCGTGGCTCGCGACGTGTTCGCGGGAACAAAGTTTGCCGCTTCGCCGGGATTCGATGGCGCAACGGGGGCAACAAGTTCGGATGTCACGGGTGTTTGGACGCCAGATGGCACGGGCATCGTCTTCGCCGCCACGCAGAATCGCAATGCCGCCGCCTATGCGAGCGTGCTGACGCACCTATGGTACGTGTCACGTAGGGGCGGAGAGCCCCGGCTGATCGGCGGTGGCGATTTCAGTTTCAGCGATCCTCAATTCTCCGCCGACGGCCGCAAGATCTACGCCGTGCGCGAGGTGGAGAACGACGGGAAAGTGTACCACCTGTCGAAATTGGTCATGGCCAACTGGCCCGCCGATGCGGGCATCGCGGCGTTTCAAACCGTCGTCCAAGGGTTTGACCGCAGCGTGAACAACTACACGTTTTCTACCGACGGCGCGACCATCTATCTCACGGCGGAGGAAGCGGGCCACGAGAAGATCTTCACGGTACCCGCGCTAGGCGGTCAGGCAACGCTGCTGATGCCCGTCACGGAAGGCGTCTACACGGGCGTTGCCGTTGCCGGTCCCACCGAACGTCCCGTCGTGCTGGCGAACTATAACAGTTCACATGAACCGGTCGAGATTGTCCGTGTGGACGGCGGCGCCAAGCGCGCGCTGACACACTTCAACGATGCCGTGGCGGCGGAGATCGAGTGGCAGCCGGCGCGCGAGTTTTGGTTCCAATCGAAGAAGGGCCGCAACATCCACAACATGCTCGTTTTGCCGCCACGTTTCGATCCGGCCAGGAAGTACCCGCTCGTCGTGTTTATTCACGGCGGTCCGCACACGATGACGCGCGACGAGTTTCACTCGCGCTGGAACTACAACCTGATGGCCGCGCCCGGCTACGCGATTCTGATGACGAACTATACGGGATCGACCGGATTTGGCGAAGAGTTCGCCCAGATGATTATGAAGGATCCATTGGCCACTCCGGGAGCCGAGATCGAACAGGCGGTAGACGAGGCGCTGCGTAAATTCCCGTTTCTCGATGGGGCCCGGACGGCTGCCGGCGGCGCTAGCTACGGGGGTCATATGGCCAATTGGCTCCAGGCCACCACCACGCGATTCAAATGTCTCTATGCGCATGCCGGACTGATCAACCTGGAGTCGCAATGGGGGACGAGCGACGGCATCTACCATCGAGAATTGAACAATGGCGGTCCGGTTTGGGAGCAGGGGCAAGTTTGGCGCGAGCAAAACCCTATTCGGTACGCCGCTAGGTTTCAAACGCCGATGTTGCTGACCGTGGGAGAAAACGACTTCCGCGTGCCGGTCAATCAGACACTGGAGAACTGGAGTGTTTTACAACGGCGTAGGGTCCCCAGTAAGTTGGTGGTGTTTCCAGAGGAGAACCATTGGATTCTCAAGGGGGAAGATAACCGCTTTTTCTACCAGGAATGGCACGGTTGGCTCGCCCGCTGGTTGGGTGGGGCGGCCCCCTCACCCAGTGGCGGCGTCCATTAGGGCCTAACAATTAGGCTGCAATCC
Source organism: Bryobacteraceae bacterium (assembly GCA_035650295.1). Taxonomy (GTDB): domain Bacteria; phylum Acidobacteriota; class Terriglobia; order Bryobacterales; family Bryobacteraceae; genus JAFLBB01. The sequence goes on from DASRHX010000234.1 coordinate 5,198, forward strand.
CAGCGCATATACTACGATAAGTAACAGTACACGCAGGCGGCTCGCCGCTGAGCGGAGGATTCGGGCGAACGGCCTTCACCGGAGTGGGCACTGGGAACTTAGGAATGCGCTGGAGGATTCAATGCGCTGCGGGGTTGACCGCGATTTGTTTGGGCGGACCATTGTTTGCCGCCGATCAAGTGGTGCGCATTGGGGCCGCGCCTGGTGAACCCGCCGCATATGTCGACCAGCAGGGCAAACCGCAGGGCTTCTACGTCGAAGTTCTGAACGAAGCAGCCCGCCGCGAAGGCATTGATCTTCGTTGGCTCATGTATCCGCGCCGCATGGATGAGGCTCTCACGATGGGCACCGTCGATGTCTGGGCCGCGGCCAATCCTTCGCCGGAGCGCCATGAGCGGTTTCACATTAGCGCGCCCTGGTGGGTGGCCGACTACATCCTGATGGTTCGGGCCGGTTCATCCATTCACGTTCCCTCGGACACCAAGGGGCGTATTGTGCTGTTCTCGGAGTTCCCGCCTTCCGGACGAAAGGCGTGGAGTACTCTGCCGGGGGCCGTACTCGGCATTCGAAATTCGGCTCACGAACGAATGATCGAGGTCTGCGCAGGGGAAGCCGAAGCAGCGCTAGTAGACTCCAATGACGCGCAGCGCATCCTTCTCCAAAGGCCCGAGGGCTGTGAGAAAACCGCTCTTCGGCAGGTGCCTCATCCTGCCATGAAGATGGACCTCAGCATGATGTCCATGCCCGCCAAAAAGGTTCTCGTGGACCGGCTACGCGACCGCATCGAGGAAATGGTACGTGACGGTGCATTGGCGCAAATCGCCATCCACTACCCGCTACTTGCCTCACGCAGCAGCGAGGTAATGCTTTCAGCAGCCAAGGCGGACTACGAACGCCGGTACTATCTGATCGGTTTCGCAGGCTCGTTGGTCGCCGTCGTCAGCATGCTGGTGCTGTTGCTTTTGCTACGGCGGGCGCAGTCTCGTACGCGGCGCGCGCTGGAGAAGGCGCGCAAGGCCTCCCGTGCAAAGAGCGATTTCATGGCCGTAATGAGCCATGAGATTCGCACTCCGATGCACGCGGCGCTCGGATTTACCGAGCTTCTACTGCGCTCGCCGCTCCGTGAAGACCAACGGGAACACGCAAACGCGGTGCGTAATGCGGTTCAGTCGCTTCTCGGTGTGATCAACGATGTTCTCGACCTAGCGCGCCTGCGCATGGGCCCGTTGCCACAGGTGCGGGAACCATTCTCACCGGCGCAATTGGCGGCCGACGTGGCGCAAATGGTCGAAGTGGGTTCGGAAGCGGCCGGTCTTCGCTTCGTTTTGCGCGTGGATCCCAATCTCCCCGCAACCGTTGTAGGCGACGAGGGGCGGCTCCGGCAGATTGCCACCAACCTTTGCAGCAACGCGGTGAAATTCACCGAAAAGGGGGAGGTCGAAGCCAAGTTCGAGCTTCGTTGGCGCGGCGACGAACCCTGGCTAAACATCCGCGTGCGCGACACCGGCGTCGGGATTCCTCCGGAAAAACAGAAGGAGATCTTCCGTCCGTTTGTCCAGGTGGATAGTTCGAACACGCGGCAGCGGGGTGGCAGCGGACTTGGACTGGCTATCGTGTCGCGCCTGTGCGAAGCCCTCGGCGGAACGATTGAGCTGGAAAGTAATGTCGGACAGGGATCGACGTTCCATGTCAGCGTGCCTGTTTCCGACCCATCGCCCCAAAGTTGGGTGAACGCCCTCTCATTGCCGAAGGAGCCGTTGACGCTGGTGGGCGGTTTCGACCCCCGGGTCGATGCCTTGGAGGACTGTCTGAAGGCGGCGGGCATTCCCGTGACGCGCGTCATGCCGGCGCAGCCGATTCCCTCGGGGGGTTTGGCCATCGTCTGCGGAGCGAGCGCATTGCTGCGCATGGATTCCTTCGATGGCCGTTTGGTTCTTGCCGCCCCGAGCCTTGAGATCGCCGATCTACCGGATTCGGTCCGTAGGCGGATCGCCGGTTTCCTGCCGTGGCCCGCCGTAGGTGACATTCTGCGTGAGGCGTTGATTGCCGGCCATCAGAAGAGTGTCGCCGAACATCCCATTGAGTCTGATTCGGAAGTGCATGCGGTGGGGCTGCTCGTAGTGGAAGATAACGAGATCAACCGGCGCGTCATCACGAGGATGCTTGCGCATCTGGGATGGCATATCGAGGTAGCCGAGAATGGGCGTGAAGCGGTCGACCGGTTCGCTCCCGGCCGTTTTGCGGCGATCCTGATGGACTGCCAGATGCCGGTAATGGATGGGCTGCAGGCAACATTGGAGATCCGGCGGCGCGAGGGTAGTTCGCACACGCCGATCATCGGAGTTACCGCCGCCGCTTTCCAGGAGGATCGCGAGCGCTGCATGGAAGCGGGCATGGACGACTTCCTCGCCAAGCCGGTTTCGCTCGACCAATTGCGCGAAATGCTGCGCAAGTGGGTTGTACAGCCGCCCGTCGGCGAAGCCGTCGCCAGGGGTTGAGCGCCTCTACGCGCCGCACCCCGTGCCACATCCAGCCGCCGCGAGATGCACGAATTCGCCCGGATGCCACGTGCGGCTGCGTTCTGCGAGAATCTGGTCCCACGGCACGACAACTTCGGGGTAGGTGGGAATCACCTCGTTGTAAGCCGCACGGCAGAGCTGGTCGAACTCGGCGTAGCCGTCGGCGAAAAAGCGATGGATCATACGCCGAAGCGAGCCATCGCGGATGTCGCCAATGGCATAGCGGTGGTCGAGATTGGTGACCTCGGGAAGGATGACGCCATCCTCGCGGATGACCACCTTCTTGATCTCCTGCTGTACGCGCCGATGGCAGCCCGCTCCGTTGCATACGTAAGCGCCGCATGGGTGTGTCAGCAGGAACCGTCGCGTGACGCCGACCAGACTACATTTCAAGCCATGGGCAGCGTATGTGTTGGCGAGATCGGAAAGCTCAATCAGCAGCCGGTTCAACTGCTCGCTCGTCAGGCGCTGTTCGGCGATCTCACCGGCGCGGCCCAGCTTCAGCAGCGGCTGCACGCGGAACTGAACGGCGCCAATTCCGTAGGCCCAATCGGCCATCGCGTGCACCGAATCCACGTTTCCCTGCGACACCGTCATGACGATGGTGACCGGCACGCCCGCTTCGGCCAGTAAGTGGGCGCGCTTTTCGGTGGCGGCAAAAGCCCCGCGCAAACGGCGAAACTCGTCGTGAAAGTCCGGCGGGCCGTCCACACTGATGTTCACGCGCACGCGGGCATCGAGAAAGAGGTCCACGTGGCGCTGTGTGATGCGCATGCCGTTGGTGCAAACCGTGGTTTCCAAACCGGGGACCAGTTTGGCGGCGTGGACGACGAAGTCGAAGCCGGGATAGAGCAGCGGCTCACCACCTGTGATGTAGAGCGCACCGATATCGAGAGAATCGCATTCGGAAATCGCGTCGAGCACCGCGGACAAGGGGAGTTGTTCGCGCCGCTCCGGCGCGCCGTCCATGTAGCAATGGGCACAGTGCAGATTGCACTGCCCCAAAAGATGCAATACCAGCGTGCCTGACCCGCGGCCATGCTGGCCTTCGTCGGAGAATTCCATACCAGACTCCTGCGGACGAACCAGGGCGCGCCGGGAAAACGGCGCGCCCGCTGTATTTGGTTATGGGAGTAACGGTCTCGGTTAGCCGCCGATCGAGCCGGCGGTCGCGACGCGGCGCAGGTCCGTGCCGCGAACAATTTCGCCAATGTCGTGGATACCAAATTTGGGCCGTGGCGGTATAGTGCCGAAATCGCCGCCATCGAAGATGAATGCTGTTCCGACGCCTACGCCCGACTGTAGCCCACCACCAACGGCGGCTTCCGCTACTTTTTCAACAATCTGCGCCGATATTTGCGCCGCTGCTTCTTTGGCCAGTGTATCGGCCAGTTCCATGAGCCGTCCGCTGCCAATGATGTTCCGAAGCGCTTCGGGATTGATTTCGAGTGTGAGCTTGCCCACTTCCTTGCGGTTCGTGGCCGCTGTGTCTTTTGCCGGCATGACTGATCTGTACCTCCTAACTTCTGTTCGAACAGTCGCTGCGCCAAGGCGAGACTTGTGCCGAACTATAACATAAGCGGGAAGGAAAAGAGCCTACGTTTTTTGGGGAAATCATTAAGAAACGGAGCCAGGCCCGAGCGGGCGCGCCCGCCCCCAAATGCGGGCATCGCGCTCGGATAAGCTGGAGTGAGTTTGCTTCTTCTCCTTCTCACCGCCGCCGTGATTGCAACTGCCGTGGGGATTTTCGCTCACACTCGTCCACTGGAAAAGGAACCATCAATCGGATTGATACCTGGCTTGGCGCACTGCCGCCCGCTTAGTCCTTGGCCGTGGCGCGAATGGGAGTATTTCACCTGCAAACCGGACGTTCGCTTTCTCTTGAGGCAGGAAATATGGGAGCGATTCGAACGCCGGCCCGACCCGGTGCCGGTAATCATGAACTGGTATGGCGGAACAAGGCTGCAGGTCCAGATGGGGAACGAACTCAGCCGCAGCCTCTTTGTGATCGGAGCGTTTGAAGCGAATGAATTCGCTTTCCTCGATCAATACCTGAAACCCGGAATGGTGTTTGTCGATGCCGGTGCGCATGAGGGTCTGTATAGCGTGTTCGCGGCGATTCGCACCGCGCCGGGCGGACGCGTGTTGGCCATAGAACCCAGCGCTCGGGAGCGTTCGATCTGCGAAGCTAACCTGGAACTAAATAGCTGCGCCGCCACGGTTATTCCCTGCGCACTGGCCGCCGCTGAGGGCGAGGCGAAATTCCTGCTTGCGCAGGGCCATCGTTCCGGCCACAACACGCTAGGCGCTTTCGCCTGGGGGGGCGTGCACACCGCATCGAGGCAAACCGTGTCCGTACGCAGCCTCGACAGTCTGGCCGCGGAGTACGGCTTGGAGCGGCTCGATGTTTTGAAGATGGACATCGAAGGCGCCGAGACGCAGGCGTTGCGCGGAGGTGTGCGCGTGTTCGGCGAACTGCGTCCGGTGGTGATTGTCGAAGTGTCCCCCCGCAGTTTGGAGGCGCAAGGATCCAGCCGCGAAGAACTTTTGGCTACGTTTGAAGAATTGGGCTACGGGCTCCATCACTTCGCTTACGAAACGGGATTGCTCGCGCCCGGTGCGGACGGCCAGACCGGGGATAATCTTGTGGCGATTCCGAAGGAATTGGCGTCCCCAGCGGGATTCGAACCCGCCGACCGCAGTACCGTCTAGTAGCGCCTGATGCTAAGTGATTGACTCTTTAAGGGGGGTTGCTTGGGCTCCGTTGCCTAGCTGGTTTCAGCGTGTCTTGCTGTGGTGGCACAACGATGGCACAA
>DASRHX010000235.1:0-2733 GCA_035650295.1 Bryobacteraceae bacterium
GAGCGAAGAGAGCACTACGGCTGATGCGCCTGCGTCCTCCATGCGCTTAATATTGTCGATCTCATCCGAGAGCGGCGACGCCGAGGGCACGAGCGGCGTGCGCAGTTTCATTCCCAAATATGTGGTGGTCAAATCCATTTCTCGTTCCCCGTCATCTTTCGTTTACCGAACCTCCCGCCGGCGCCCCTCCATTCATGTCCGGCTTGCGAGCGCCGAGGTACTCGTACATCCGCCAGCGCGTTTGCACGTCCGTCTGCGCTTCTTCCAACAAACGCCTGGCTTCCTCCGGCTTGCTCTTGGTGAGCATCTTGAAGCGGTTCTCCAGATAGAGAAACTGCTCAATGGGAATCTTCGGCGCGCGCGAGTCGAGCTGGAGCGGGTTCTCGCCGCTTCGCGCGCGTTCAGGATGGTAGCGGTAGAGCAGCCACTGCCCCGCGTCTACCGCCGCCTTCTGGTTTTGCATCGCGGTGGTCATGTTAATCCCGTGTGCGATGCAGTGGCTGTAAGCGATGATCAGCGACGGGCCGTCGTAGGCCTCGGCCTCCAGGAACGCCTTGAGCGTATGCTCGTCACGCGCGCCCATGGCCACGCTGGCGACGTAGACGTTGCCGTAAGTCATGGCGATCAGACCCAGGTCTTTCTTCCCAACGCGCTTGCCGCCTACGGCGAACTTGGCCACGGCCACGCGCGGCGTGGCCTTCGACATCTGGCCGCCGGTATTCGAGTAGACTTCGGTGTCGAGCACTAGGATGTTGACGTTGCGCCCACTCGCCAGGACGTGGTCGAGGCCGCCGAAGCCAATGTCATAAGCCCACCCGTCGCCGCCAATGATCCAGACGCTCTTTTTGACCAGCATGTCGGCGAGCGCCAGCAGTTGCCCGGCCTCTTCCGAATCAATCGCGCGCAATTTTTCTTTGAGCGCAGCGACGCGCTCGCGCTGGGCGTAGATGTCGGCTTCGTCTTTCTGCGGCGCAGTCAAGATGGCGAGCGCCAAGTCTTCGCCGACGGCCACGGCCAGTTGTGCGAGCAACTCGGAGGCGAACTCCTTCTGCTTGTCGATCGATAAGCGGAAGCCCAGCCCGAACTCGGCGTTGTCTTCAAACAGTGAATTGGCCCATGCCGGCCCGCGCCCCTCCGCGTTCTTCGTCCATGGCGTGGTCGGCAGGTTGCCGCCGTAGATTGACGAGCAGCCTGTCGCGTTGGCAACGACGGCGCGGTCGCCGAACAGTTGAGTAACCAGTTTGATGTAAGGCGTTTCGCCGCACCCGGCGCATGCGCCGGAGAATTCAAACAGCGGCTCCTGAAGCTGTTGCTGGCGAATGTTCGAGACTTTGATCAGCCGGCGATCCAGTTCGGGAATCGTCAGATAGTAGTCCCAATTCTTCCGCTCCTGCTCGCGCAGCGGCGGTTGCGGCTCCATATTGATCGCCTTGAGCCTCGTCTGCGACTTGTTCTTCGCCGGACAAACATCCACGCAGACGCCGCAACCCGTGCAGTCTTCAGGCGCGACCTGAATGGTGTATTTCATCCCCTGCCACTCGCGATCTTTAGCGTCGCACGATTTGAAGGCGGGTGGCGCGCCGACGAGATGCTTCGAGTCGTAAACCTTGATGCGGATGACGCCGTGCGGGCAGACCATCGCGCACTTGCCGCATTGGATGCAAACCGCAGGGTCCCAGGCCGGGATTTCGAGCGCCAGGTTGCGCTTCTCCCACTTAGCTGTGCCCGTCGGATACGCGCCGTCGCACGGGAGCGCGCTTACTGGCAACTCATTGCCACGCCCGGCGATGATCTCGCCCAGCACGTCGCGCACGAACTTGGGCGCCATCGCCGCCGCCGGCGCCGCCAGTTGGATTTCGCCCTCAGCCCGCTCCGGGATTTGCGCCTCGTAGAGGCGCTCAAGCGTCTGATCCACGACCTTCAAATTCATCCGGACGATCTCCTCGCCCTTCTTGTCGTAGGTTTTGCGGATCGAATCTTTGATCGCGTCAATCGCCTCGGCCTCCGGCAGGGCGCCCGAAAGGGCGAAGAAACAGGTCTGCATGATCGTGTTAATCCGCCCGCCCAGGCCGCTCTCGCGCGCCACCCGCGCGCCGTCAATTACGAAGAATCGCAGTCGTTTGCCGAGAATCCGCTCCTGCGCCGAGCGTGGTAGGCGCCCCCAGACCTCTTCCGGCCCGTAGGGTGTGTTGAGCAGAAAGGTCCCGCCCGGCGCAAGAGCTCCCAGCATGTCGTAACGTTCGAGGAAACCCGGCTGGTGACAGGCGACGAAGTTGGCCCGCGTCACGAGGTAAGTAGAGCGGATCGGCTGTGGGCCGAAACGAAGGTGCGAGACCGTGACCGCGCCCGCCTTCTTCGAGTCATACACGAAATAGCCCTGCGCGTAATTGTCGGTCTTCTCGCCGATGATCTTGATCGAATTCTTGTTGGCCCCGACCGTGCCGGCCGCGCCAAGGCCGTAGAACAAAGCCCGGATCACGCCCTCCGGCTCGGTTGAAAACTCCGGGTCATAAGCGAGGCTCGCTCGCGTCAGGTCGTCGTCAATTCCGACGGTGAAATGATTCTTCGGCCAGGCGGACGAGAGTTCATCAAATATCGCCTTGACCATCGCCGGGGTGAACTCTTTGGACGACAACCCGTAGCGGCCGCCGATGACTACGGGCATGGCCTTTAACTCTTCCCATCCGTTGTCGATCGCTTCGTGGAGCGCGTTGACGCAATCAAGGTAGAGCG
>DASRHX010000236.1:0-4492 GCA_035650295.1 Bryobacteraceae bacterium
CATGGAGCCGACAATGGCTGAGGCAGTAGCGGACCTGATTGCGCCACAACTTCGCCGCCTGGAATTGGCCGCTAGTGACCTAACGTTGGAGCTTGTAATCCCGCGCATCGCGGAGGTCTTCCGACAGGAACTCGGTACACATGCCGACCATCCGGAACCAGGAAATGCCGACTGGCGGGCTGGATACGACGAGGCGATGTCAGCAGCGGCGGAGTTGATTTCGGATTTAGAGAGACGGCTGCTCAAGGCCCGGACAGAGAAGGGGGAGTAGGATGGCTTACGTACTACACGTGATGTTCAAATCGAACGAGCGCCCGTGGTCAACGCAGTATGTATTTAACAATCAACCGAGAAGCGACGCGGAAGCAGTACGGCACGCCAGGGGGATGGCAGACCGCATGGGGGATGACTATCAGTGCGCGCTGTTCCGTGATGGACACAAGATCGAATTGGAGTCTGCCCAATGACCACCCAAACCCCAGCCGCGCCGGGAGCTGGCAGAATTAAATCGCGATACTACGTGTACGAGAATAAGAGCGGCCAGGTTTGGCACATTGCGGACACCCGCCAGAATGAGCCGCGCGAGCCGTCAAAGGACTACATCGTGGCGGAATGTCGAAGTGAGGCGTATGCGCGACAAATTGCAGACCTTTTATCAAAGGTGGCTTCATGACCAACACCCAATCCACCCCACCACAGCCCGCCACAGCAGGGGGTCTGACGAAGCCAGATGACACGCTTGCCCGTGCCGCCGACGTGATCTGGGGCACACGTGTTGAGATCGCAAATTATTGGGACACGCCCAGACAATCCGGAGAATTGAACCGCGATGCGGCTGAGAACATTGTCAGGCTGCTCGCCAACGCCGGTTTTGTCCACGCGACAATGGCACCGGAGGCTGGCCGCCTACAATCCCAGCAGCCCAAAGGTGGGGAGACAACCGCAGAGCGCGTTGAGCGGCGCGCCAGGCGTTCCGTGTCATCTGGTGACCTTGAGGCACAAGCTGCCGCAATATGCGAAGTCGATGAATCACCGAGAATTGGGCCTGACAACTCAGTTGACGCTGAGGGCCTAACCGAAGGGGCAACGCGCGAAGGTCAGGACAGCGCCGCCCCACCTGTGCCGGAGGGGTATGAGGCGGTGGTGAACTTAGCAACTTGGTTGCTAACAGAGGCCTCTACGTATACGCCGCACGAAGCTAAACTAGCGACTGCAACCCTCTCTTTGTGCGTTGATCTGACGAAGGTAAATGGTGAGGTTGAGTATCTGACAGCGAGCCTCGCTTCCAAAGAAGCAGAATTGACGGCCGCCGAGGCCAGGGAGCGGCGGGCGGTGGGGGAGGTCCAAGACATGCAACAACTTGTCAGTGATGCGGAAGAACTGCGTAACGCCACAATCTCCGACCTCACCGGGGCTAAGGCGGAGGTGGAGCAAGCGCGGTTCATGCCGCTTTCGGAACGGCTTCCTGGCGACGGCGTGTTGGTGGAGTTGGAAATCGCGGATGAAGATGTCGCTATTGATTCTTGGATTACAACGGCGTTTAGGCGGGACGACGGTGTCGGCGGCAGCGAGTGGTGGGCCGGCATCCCTGGCCACTACATCCCGCTGCATGACACTGAGGATGGCTGGGCGATAAAGGGCTGGCGACCAATCCGACAGACCCTCTCCACCCCTACGCAGGGAGCGGACAGTGGACAGTAGTAGGGATGCAGGTGCGCGGTCGATATCACGAATTGTAAACGTTGGGCCGCAGCGGTTTCTTGCGTCGCGCGAGCCTGGCAGCGAGCAAGATGTTCGCATGACATCGCGTCCAGAACTTTATGCGACGTGCAAGTTGTTCAATTCTGACGCGTGTTCCCGAGCGCAAATCCGCCGCCGTTCCGAAAATCGCGAAAGTCGATTTGCTACAATGTCACCGTCGCGCGCCCAAACGCACGACGGCTCTTTGACATTGTGGAGAACTGAAATGCGAACGACGAAAGCGTTGCGCGAGGACTATCGACGCATGGACTCTACGTGGCCACGTCCATTGCCACAAGCGACTTTCCAAGAACTGAAGTCAGCGGCGATCCGGCTACGGCGGAAATTCCATCCTCGCTCACCGAAATGGAAAATGAAGATTGTCGAGACCTCCGGAAATCGACATGGAGGCCGGACCAGTCGCGGATGGGGGATCAACCCGGAATGCGGCTGGGATAGCATGGTGCATCACCTGAGCCACTTTATTGCAGGCGGCCATCACGACGGGCACCTGCAAACTGAGTGGGCCATGATTAAACACGTCCGCGAGAGCGGATGGCTCGAAGGCAATCTGAAACGCGAACCAAAGCCAGACGCGCCCAAGGCGTCATTGATCGAGCGACGCGCGGCGAAGGCTCAGCGACTGAAGGAGCGGGCTGAGCGTGAGCTGAAAGCAGCGGAGAAGCGGCTTCGCAAGTGGACACGCAAGGTCCGGTACTACGAACAACGAGCGGCATGAACTTCGGCGTGGGCTTCGGCTCACGCCGTTTCTTTTGGAATTTGGCGTGAGCGTTAATCGTGGTTCGCGCCGGAGCTGATGAGGAGATTCGCTTTGAGCAACACACAAAACAAATACGAACTATTCAACGACGGCCACAACCGATGGGTTTTGACCGAAGACTACGGCGAGGGCAATGCGCCAGTCTTCCGAACAATTCAGGACGCATACAACTGGCTTGATGATGACGGACAACCATTCGAGATGCTCGTGCACTCGCTGCGACGGAAACCTGTGGGCAGGGAGAGAGAACATGAAGGATGAAGGCGAGGTCGCAGCCCAAGCCCCGCAGCCCCTCAACACCACCCAGCCCCGCGCAGCGGAGGGTGAGGGATGATGCCGGTACGCATTCAGCGAAAGCGCGCGAAGGGGTGGAAGATGCCACCGAACACGATCTATGTCGGTCGGCCGACGATGTGGGGCAACTACGCAGCAGACGGCTCCCATAAAACGTACGCGGTCGCGGCGTTTCGTTGCTGGGTCGATAGTCACGCCTCTCCGACATGGAGGGGCCGAGCGCGAATAGATTTGCGGGGCAAAAATCTCGCCTGCTGGTGCCCGCTCGATCAGCCATGCCACGCCGACGTCCTGCTCGAAATAGCTAACGCCCCATCTTCCCCAGAGGGGGAGCCCTAGATGGACGACAAGCGCCTGCTTAAATACGTGCGCGCATTCCGGCGCGGGCTGCTCGGTAAGCGTCCGTCGAATTGGGCGTGTGCCATGGTCTGCATACCGTTAGCGCCGCTGCTGGAAATGCAGGGCGTCCGGGTCGCTTTGGTCGAGACCGACCTTGGCGAGATGAATCACGTATGGCTGCGCCTTTCAGATGGGCGCGCCCTTGATCCCACAGCGGACCAGTTCAACGAACTGTTCTCGTGGTCGCTACCGCCAGTGTACTTGGGCGCACCTCTCACGATCCACGGCGCGGCCCCAGAGGGGGAGCGGTAGGTAGGGGATGGGCGCTCCAATCGATAGCGTGAAGGTTGCGGAAATCACCGGCTTTACTGTCCGGTGGGTTCAACGCAAGGCCGCGCTTGGCGAGATACCGGGAGCGTACCGGCATGGCGAAGGTCACTGGCGTTTTGACGAGGCTGCGGTAATACGATGGAATGAGGCCGCCAAACGGCAGGGGGAAGAATGGCGACCGTCTACCAGCGCGGCAAAACCTTTTGGGGGCGCTTCACCTACAAAGGCCAGGAGTACCGCCGAACGCTTGAAACAGCGTCTCGGTCTATCGCCCTCCGGAGGCTTTCCAAGTGGGAGAACGAAGTCAAAGCCGCCAAGTGGGGCGAAGGTGCCGGGCACACATATGACGAGGCCATGACCAGCTTTCTAGACAATCACTGTCAGACCTTGCGTCCTGGCTCCGTCACTCGTTACGAACAGAGCGCGCGGTTTCTAACATCGTTTTTCTCTGGTCTGCCCCTGTCCGAAATCACTTCCAGCAAAATGGCGGACTACGAAGCCATGCGCCGCCGGCAGGGCGTATCGGCTCCGACGATCCGCAGGGATCTTGCCTGCCTGTCGTCCATGTTCACGCACGCCGAGCATGACCTTGAGTGGTGCGCCAACAACCCCGTCCTATCGTTCCTGAAGCGCCAGAAGCGCCGGGGGCGACTGAAGGAAAGTCCACCTAAGACCCGCTACCTCAGCGTAGAGGAGGAAGCCAAGCTGCTGGCGGCCTGCCTCCGGGATAAGAACGGCGAACCCATCCACGATGGCCAGGACCTTGCCGACGCCATAGCCTTCGCCATCGACACCGGGCTCCGCCGGGAGGAGCAATGGTCCCTCACCCATGACCGGGTGACAGTCAGGCGGGAGAAGAAAGCGGTGGTCGGCGGGGAGCTGTTAATTACCAAGGAAATCGCCAAAACGAAGCGAGAGCGCCGGGTTCCCCTCTTCCCGCGCGCCGCACGAATCGCGGCACAGCAACCCACGCACGATAAGAAAGGGAATGCCTACCCAACCCTTTTT